>CAZHIZ010000001.1:0-11514 GCA_964532875.1 uncultured Caldithrix sp.
AGTCGGTAGGTCTCTTTATGGCTCATATCTTTTTTTAATCAATAAGAGGCAAACGGTTTTTACCTTTAAAATGTACCTTGCTTTTAATCTGTTCCTTCGGAATGAACGGCAAATAAATCGATACCGATCTGGCGAATCAAATATTTATCTTCCGCTTGTCTTCAAAGTTTAAACTTTACAAGTAAAACGTAGGTCTATCCACAGGTTCAATCTCAATTTTTCAGTTTGCTTTCCACACCAAAAATCTTGTAAAAAACGCTAAATATTTTTGCATTTTGACCGAAATTATGTTATCATTGTGGAAGAAAATTCCAAGAAATTCCTTAAAATGGAATAAAATCCCTAAAGCGTTTTGGACGGGTCATGGCAATAACCGAATTTGCAGGTGAATTTTACTGCAGCTTAGACAGCAAAAATCGCGTTAGTATTCCTTCCGGAATTCGAAAGGTGTTTGTCCCGGAAGCCGAGAACACCATTGTGTTTACACGCGGCTTCGAGATGGAAAACATTTATGCCTACCCTTTAAATGAATGGCAACGACTTACCAAAAAACTGCGCACCTTAAATCCTCTTGAAAAAAAGACGCGCGATTTTATTCGCTTGTTTGTCGGTGTTGCCCATACTGCCACCATGGATAGTCAAGGCAGGGTTATGATCCCGGAACGCATCCTTAAAATGGGGAAAATCGAAAAGGACCTGTTGCTTATCGGTTCTTTGACCAAGTTCGAAATTTGGAATCCCGATGTGTATTACAACGATTACCTTAAACGGGATGACCATTTGAACTTGACGGAATTGGCGGAACAAATAGAATTCAGAGACATGTTTTTTGACAACGGTGAGTGAACAAACGGCATATCATCAACCGGTACTGGCGGACCAGGTACGCAAGGCGCTACTAACTCGACCGGATGGCGTTTACCTGGACGGAACGATAGGGGGAGGTGGTCATGCGGAACAATTGCTTCCGTATTTGTCTCCCGAAGCTCTTTACATCGGCATCGATCGCGATACGGAGGCATTGGAATTTGCCCGTAAACGATTGGCCGCTTTCCCTAATGTGCGTTTTTTTCATGGTACTTTTGCCGATATGGAGACGGCGCTTCGGACTTTCAGCGAGCAAAGTCTTGACGGGGTTCTTTTGGACCTGGGGATTTCCAGTCATCAGGTGGATGAAGAGGCGCGCGGATTTACCTTTCGGCCTGGAGCTAAATTGGATATGCGCATGAATCCCGAGGATACTCTAACGGCAGCCGAAATCTTAAATACGTATTCTTACGATGCCTTGCTGCGAATTTTCAGAGAATATGGAGAAGAACGAAGAGCGGGGTGCATTGCTCGCAGGGTGGTACAACGCAGGGAGGACAAGATCTTTGCTACCAGCGACGACCTGGTTGCCGTTATTAATCGCTGTGTGGCGCGGAAGCATGCGAAAAAATCGTATGCCCGTATTTTCCAGGCTTTGCGCATCGAAGTAAACGGCGAATTGCTACAGCTTAAAATCGGTTTGGAGAAGGCGCTGTCATTGTTACGCAGCGGAGGCCGTTTGGTGGTTATCAGCTATCATTCTCTGGAAGACCGGATTGTGAAAAACTTTTTGCGCACACAGGAAAATCCTTGTGAATGCCCGCCGGAATGGCCGGTGTGCCGTTGTGGAAAACAACCGACGATGAAACGGGTACGACCCTATTTGATCGTTCCCGATGAAAAGGAAATTCAACAAAATCCCAGAGCAAGGAGTGCTAAAATGAGAGTAGGAGAAAAATTATGAGCAATGTGAAGAAAAATCAGGCCGGGCGCTGGTTGATTCGCTTTGCGTTATTATTCGGCATCGTTTCGCTGATCAGTTTAAAACTGTACATTCATTTTGAAGTTGATTTGTTGAACAAAGATATTCGCACGTTGGAACAGCGTAAGAACCAATTATTGAGCGAGCGGGAAAAAATGCGTGCCGAGGTAAAACGCTTGCAAAATATTGACCGAATCAGCAGCATTGCGGAGCAAAAGTTGAATTTAATCAATGATCCGGAACCGGTGTACACGATACGGCTGGAAAATTTCAACCGCTTGCGTCATTTTAAACAGGAATTTGCAGCACGCAAAGGTAAAAATCGCAAGAACTATTCCTTGGCCGGAATCCGATAGTTGATTAAACGGGGAAAAGGATGAAGAAGGGCCGTTTGTTAATATTGGTAATGGGGATCATTGTCTTTTGGGGGGCTTTGGAAGCCAATTTATTTCGTTTGCAGGTATTGCACACCCATTATTTCGAGCGTCTGGCCAAACGACAATATTTAAGAAAGGTGGTACTGCACGCCCAAAGGGGCATTATTTTCGACCGGGCCGGCAATCGGTTGGTAACCAATACCATTAATTACGATATTGCGGCCGATCCCAAGATGGTGCGCAACAAGGATCGACTAAGTCGACGGTGTGCAGAAATATTTAAAGAACCGTATGCGTATTTTTTCAAGAAACTTTCCGGCAATAGCCGGTTTGTTTATTTAAAACGCCGGGTTAGTTCGGAGCAACTCAGGCAAATTCTGGCCTTAAAAGATCCCGGTGTGATCAAAATACCTGTTTTCAGGCGCAATTATTTTTACGGTGAATATGCGGCGCAATTAATCGGTTTTACCGATCCGGACGGCAGGGGTTTAAGCGGTTTAGAGGGACAGTACAACGATTTGTTGCAGGGAGTAAACGGCTCGGCCATTTTGCAATCCGCCCCTGGCGGCAAATTGTTCTACAACGCCAATTATCCTATCCAGCCGCCACGGGACGGCAAGAACATCTATTTGACGATCGATAAAAATATTCAAACGGTTGTGGAACAGGCTTTGCGCAAAGGTATTTTGGCCAGTAAAGCCGATTCGGGTATGTGCGTGGTTTTGGATCCCAATAACGGGCGGGTGCTGGCCATGGCCAACTATCCCTCTTTCGATCCCAATAATCCGCAGAATTACCCGGTTTACACCATGAAGAATCGTACCATTACCAATGTGTTTGAGCCGGGATCAACTATTAAAAGTTTTGCCGCCGCTACCTTGTTGCAAAAGGGACTAAAGCGGCCCTCGGATCGTGTGTACTGCAACCTGGGCCGATTTGCCGTTTACAAAAAAGTATTTACGGATTCCCGCCCGCACGGAACCCTGACCTTTAAAGAGGTGGTGGCGCATTCTTCGAATATCGGGATGATCAAACTGACCAGGAACTTGCCGGCTAATACGTTGTTTCGTTTTTTGAAGAGTTTCGGTTTTGGTACGCAAACGGGTATTGAACTGGAGGGCGAAGCCAGCGGATTTTTGGATCAACCCGGCACGTGGTCGGGCATCAAAAAAGCCTCCATTTCCATCGGGTACGGAATCGGCGTTACGGCTTTGCAGCTGGCTTCCGCCTATGCCGCTCTGGTGAACGGGGGAAACCTTTACCGGCCTTACGTGGTTTGGAAAATCGTAGAACCCGACGGACGGATTTGGGAAGAACACGAACCTTCGTTGGTGCGTCATGTTATTTCGCCGCGTGTCAGCCGCATTATGAAAGATTTTTTACATGCTGTGGTAGAAGAGGGAACCGGCAAACAGGCGCGTATCAAAGGTGTTCTCATCGGCGGAAAAACCGGTACGGCCAAAAAGGTAAAACCCGGTGGCGGCTATTATGCGCGTAAATACATTGCCTCGTTTGTCGGGGTGGCTCCTTTGGATCAACCGCGATATGTGTGTGCCGTTGTGGTCGATGCGCCCAAAACACATTTTTACGGCGGGCAGGTGGCGGCTCCCATTTTCCGCGATATTATGATGCGCATTTTGAACCTGAACGACACGGATTCGGAAAATGAAGTGCCTGACGAGCCCAAACGGGATGAATTGTTGGTTAAAAAAGAAGAGGCCTTACCCGATTTACGCGGTTTTGCCAAAAATGATGCGCTTCAACTTTTGAAAGCCAAAGATGTGGATTTTGAATTCGAGGGGAAAGGCGATTACGTACTGAGTACCCATCGGGAGGACGGGACATTGATCATCGAACTCGGTGATCGAAAATTGTTAACAGACAAGATGCCCTCTTTAAAAGGTTTAACCGTACGCGAAGCGCTTTCACGGCTCGATCTTTCCCGGTTGGACGTGAAAATTTTGGGCAGTCCGGGCGGCATCATTTACAAACAGAGCATCGCTCCCAAACGGCGACTCAAGAAAAAGCAGGTGTTAACTTTAACCTGTCGCAAACCGTAGGTGATCGTTAAATAAAACAGTAAAAATCGACAATTAAAGGCAATAAATAGATGAAACGTACAAAAAAAATAAAAGAATTATTTGCCGGCAGCGGGGAATCTGTTTCCGGAGCGGCGGCCGAAATTAGCGTGAGCGGTGTGCAATTTGATTCGCGGCGAGTGCAGGCGGGAGATTTGTTTGTGGCTGTACGGGGCTTTAAAACCGACGGTCATCGCTATTTGCCCGTGGCACATGAAAAGGGAGCCCTGGCGGCGGTGGTGGAAGAAATTTCGCCCGAAGTGCCGTTGCCGCAAATCCAAGTTAAAAACGCCCGTCGTGTTTTGGCCTATTTGGGCGCCAATTTTTACCGGCCCGAGATCGACGCCCTGACTCTAATAGGCATTACCGGCACGAACGGCAAAACCACCACATCCTATCTGGTGCGTTCCGTTCTGCAAAACGCCGGTTGGCCTTGCGGCTTGTTAGGAACCATTCAATATCAAATCGGTTCCCAAACTTTGGCCGCCTGGAATACGACTCCCGAAGCGGCGGATGTGGCGGCCATGCTGTTCCAAATGGCCCGGGAAAATTTTAAAGCGTGTGTCATGGAGATTTCTTCCCATGCCCTGGCTTTAAATCGGGTGGACGGTTTGCGCTTTGCCGTGGGCGTGTTCACCAATTTAACGCGTGATCATTTGGATTTTCACAAGACATTTGAAGACTATTTTGCAAGCAAGTGCCACCTGTTCGATCTCCTGCTACCCGATGGGACGGCTGTTGTGAACATGGATGATGAATACGGTAAAAAAGCCATCGATCGCATTCGGCAAACGGTATTAACCTTCGGGCAGAATCCCCTTGCGGATGTTCATCCGTTGAAAACGCGGGTAACGCTGCAAGGAATAGAGATGACCTGTGCTACACCCTTCGGTTCAATTGACATTCGTTCCGCTTTAACGGGCGATTTTAATGTGCAGAACATTTTGGCCGCCGTGGCGGTTGGATTGGCCTTGCACATTCCTTTAAACGCTATTCGTGCGGGAATTGCTTCCGTGACTCACGTTCCGGGACGTCTGGAATCGTATGAAATTAAACCGGGCGTGCGGGCGGTTATCGATTACGCACACACACCCGATTCCTTGCAAAAAGCACTTAAGGCATTGCGCCCCATGACGGAGGGTCGGTTGCTGGTCGTATTTGGCGCCGGCGGAGATCGAGATCGGGGCAAACGTCCTTTGATGGGGCAGGTGGCCGAGTCTTTAGCGGATGTGGTGTTTGTAACTTCGGATAATCCGCGTAATGAAGATCCGCAAAAAATCATTGACGATATTGTGCAGGGCATGCACGATGCAGGCAAACGGCGTGTAATTTTGGATCGCAAAGAAGCGATTTTTGCCGCGGTGCAGGAAGCGCGACCGGGCGATGTGCTGCTGGTGGCCGGTAAAGGACACGAAACGTATCAAATTATTAAAGGCAAAAAATTTGATTTCGACGAGGTGGCTATTTTAAAGGAGGCGGCAAAGCGTGCTTGAATTGCGTTTTAGCGATTTGCAAAAATTAAAAGATGTGCAATTTGTAAACTGTGAAGCATTGTTAAAGGCCGATTTGCCTTTGGCTGCGATTAATACGGATTCGCGTCGAATAGCTCCGGGTGAAATTTTTTGGGTATTGCGGGGAGAGCGCTTTGACGGTCATGCTTTTGTAAAAGATGCGTTTGAAAAAGGGGCGCAATTGGCCGTTGTTGAACACGTCGGAGACGAAGTGGCCGGAAAGCCCCTAATCGTCGTACCGGACACTTTGCGGGCCTTGCAGGAATTGGCGCATATCAAACGGCAACGTTTCACAAAACCCGTAATCGCCTTAACCGGTTCGAACGGCAAAACCACGACCAAAGAAATGATTGCCCATTTGCTACAAGCCAAATGGAAGGTTCACAAAACACAGGGCAATTGGAATAATCACATCGGCGTACCGTTGACCTTATTGCAGTTAAAACCATGGCATCAGGTGGCCGTAATCGAAATGGGTAGCAACCATCCCGGCGAAATTGCCCTTTTGGCCGATATTGTGCAACCGGATTGGGCCGTGATTACCAATATCGGTCCGGCACATCTGGAGCATTTTAAAACGTTGCAGGCGGTGGCCAGGGAAAAATTGAGTCTCTTCGATCATTTGCCGGACGGGCGCCTGATTTTTATTAATGTAAACGATCCCTATTTAAAAGAATATGAGCGCAAAGGGCTTAAGCGCGTAACGTTCGGTTTTGACGTGGCGGCGAATATCTTCGGAAAAATTGTTTCGGTGGACGAGAACGGTTGTTGTACCTTTCGCTTAAACGACTCGATCGATATTCACTTGCAAGTACCCGGTGTGCACAACGCGTTTAACGCATTGACGGCGGCTGCCGTTGCTCTGTTTTCCGGGCTCGATGCACAACAAATTAAGGAAGGTCTGGAAAGCTACCGCGCTTTTGATCAGCGCATGCAAATGATCGAAAAAAACGGCGTGCGCATTCTGAATGATGCGTACAATGCCAATCCGGAATCCGTGAAAATGGCTTTTGAAACTTTGAAGCGCATGAAATTTCCTGCCGGCCTGTATTTGGCTTTGGGAGACATGTTGGAATTGGGAGAAGAAAGTTTGCAAATGCACCGCCGAATTTTAGAGCAGGCTCTTGAACTTAATCCGCAGGCCGTTTTTGTTTTGGGTGATCAAATAGCCCGGGCGGCGCAGCAAATTGACGATGAAAGAATTCAAATTTTTCGTGAGCATAATGCCCTGGCCGATGCGCTAAAAGCACGGTTAAAATCAGGAGATGTACTTTTTATCAAAGGTTCGCGCGGCGCGCAAATGGAAAAAATTTTACAATACCTTTAACCGGTGAGAAAGCAAAATGTTAGCACAGTTTCTTTATCGTTTCAGCGATTATTTTATCGGTTTTAATGTTTTCCGTTACATTACGGTACGGGCTGCTTTGGCCGCCATGACCGCTTTAATTTTAAGCTGGTGGATCGGCCCGAAGGTGATCCGTTTGATGCGTAAATATCAAATCGGTGAAGAAATTAGGACGGAAGGACCAAAGTCGCACCAAATTAAAAAAGGTACGCCCACCATGGGCGGGCTGATCATCCTTGCCTCCGTGATTATTGCCGTTTTGTTGTGGGCCAATTTGTTTAATATGTACTTTCTGCTCATTTTCTTTGCCACTTTGGTCATGGGGCTGGTTGGCTTTATCGACGATTATTTGAAGTCCATTTTAAAATTTAAAAAGGGTTTAATCGGCCGCTACAAACTTTTGGGTCAAATAAGCGTGGGATTGTTACTGGGATTGGTTATTTATTTTCATCCTTTTTTTAACGGTTTGCATTCCAACACCAGTGTACCCTTTTTCAAAAATCTGGAGATTAATTTCGGCTGGTTTTACATCCTGTTTATTATTTTTGTCCTGACGGGAGCCTCCAATGCCGTGAATTTAACCGACGGACTGGACGGGCTGGCCTCGGGACTTTCGGCCATTACGTTTATTGTTTTGGCCGGTGTGGCTTACGTAACCAGTAACGTGAAATTCAGCGATTATTTGAACATTATTTATTTGCCAGGAAGCGAAGAACTGACCATTTTTTGCATGGCGGTCTTCGGTGCGGCCATGGGGTTTTTATGGTTTAATGCTTATCCCGCCGAAATTTTCATGGGTGATACGGGCTCGTTGGCCCTGGGTACGGCCATGGGTACGGCGGCTATTTTGCTCAAAAAAGAACTGTTGCTCATTTTGATTGCCGGGGTTTTTATTGCCGAAGCCCTTTCGGTAATTATTCAAACATCGTATTTCAAATACACCAAAAAGAAATACGGGCAGGGCAAACGCATTTTTCTCATGGCTCCCATTCATCACCATTTCGAACTAAAGGGCTGGCATGAGACCAAAGTAGTCATCCGTTTTTGGATTGTGGGCATTTTGTTGGCTCTGATGAGTTTGAGTACGTTTAAAACGCAGTGAGCAGGAATAACGGATGGGAAACATGGCTTCCGGGAAAAAGGACGAACGGAATACAATGAAAGAAGTACAAGGGAAAAAAGTGACCGTACTCGGGGCGGCGCGCAGTGGTTTAGCGGCGGCTCGTTTGCTAAAGGAAAAGGGCGCGCGTGTTTTTGTCAGCGATTCGGCCGAGGCGCACCGCAAGGAACAGGCGCGGGAATTTTTAGAAAAGGAAGGAATCGATTTTGAATTCGGCGGCCATAGCGGGCGGGTTTTCGAAGCCGATTTTTGCGTACTCAGTCCGGGTATTCCGGTCGCTTCGCAAATTGTGCAGCGCGTGCAGCAAAAGGGCATACCGATTTATTCGGAAATCGAAGTGGCCTCGTGGTTCTTTCGCGGTCCGATCATTGCCGTCACCGGTTCCAATGGCAAAACGACGACTACCACGTTGATCGGGGCCATGTTACGCCAGATGGATGAACGTGCCGTTGTCGCCGGAAATATCGGCCAACCATTTGCGGATTTTGTTCAGGACAGCAGCGAAGACCAATGGGCGGTTGTTGAGGTTTCCAGCTTCCAATTGGAAACCATCGAGTCCTTTCATCCCCAGCAGGTGGTTTTGTTGAATTTTGCGCCCAATCATCTGGATCGTTACCCGGATTACGAAGCCTACAAAAATGCCAAATGGCGGGTCACTAAAAATTTAAGTCCGCAGGATGTTTTCATTTTTAATGCCGCCGACGAGGAAATCGCTAAACGTCTTTCCCGATTAACTTGCCGCAAAAGCGGGTTCCATATCGACGGAGATACAACGGCGGATGCTTATTTTAAGCAAAACGCACTCTGGATTTACGGAGAAAAATGGCTGGATGTGCAGGAAATGGGTTTGCGCGGTTTACACAATTACATGAACGCCATGGCGGCAATTTTAGCGGCCTTAAATGCCGGTGTGCCCAGGGAAGCCATTGTACACGTTTTGCGCACTTTCCGCGGGGTGGAGCATCGCCTGGAATTTGTGCGCGAACTGGACGGAGTGAAATTCATTAATGATTCCAAGGCGACCACGGTGGAATCGCTTTACTACGCTCTGAAAAGTTTTGAGCAACCGATCATTTTGATTGCCGGCGGAAAGGATAAAGGCAGCGACTTTACCCGATTAAACGCAACGATTAAAGAACGGGTGAAAACCTTAATCCTAATCGGCAAGGCGGCCTCTAAAATGGAAAAAGCCTGGCAGGGGCTAAAACCGATCGTCAAGGCCGATACCCTGCAAGATGCCGTGCAAAAAGCATTTGGCCGGGCTGAACGGGGAGACGTGGTGCTGCTTTCACCGGCCTGTGCCAGTTTTGATATGTTCAACGATTTCGAAGATCGCGGTCGTCAGTTCAAACAAATCGTTAATGCCTTAAAGGGAAAACATGAAGCGTAAAAGTGTGGATTGGATTTTAGCATCAGCGGTTACTTTATTGCTGTTGATGGGCCTGATTATGGTCTTTAGCGCCAGTTCGATGATTGCCAAATTTGAATACCACAATATGTTGTTTTTCTTTCAAAAACAAATTGTGTGGGGCGCTTTATCACTTGTGTTCATGGTAGGGTTTTCCAAATTGGATTACAAAATTTTAAAACGCCATGGGTTGCCCTTGCTTTTGTTGATGGTTAGTATTGTTCTTTTGCTGGGTCTGTTTGCCTTCGGTGCCTATTCGCACGGGGCGCGTCGCTGGTACCGTTTGGGATTTATCCGCTTCCAGCCTTCGGAGTTCGCCAAATTGAGCGTAATCATTTACACGGCGTATTATTTGAGTGTTAAGGAAAATCGCTTGAAAGATTGGAAAAAAGGATTGTTACCCTTAATTAGTCTGGTAGGGCTCACGGTTTTACTCATTTATCCCCAGCCCGATTTAAGCACTTCTCTCATGATTTTGATGATTGCCGGGGCATTGATCTTTGTCAGTCCGGTCCCCTTGCGCCATCTTTTGGCTGTCCTGTTGGCGGCGGTCCCGTTTGCTATCTTTACGCTCATCCGTAATCCGTATCAGTGGGGAAGGGTGCAGCACTGGTGGACAGCCTTACACGATCCGGCACATGCCGCCTATCAGTTGAAACAATCTTTAATCGGTTTAGGCCGGGGGGGATTCTTAGGACACGGCCTGGGGCAAAGCGTGCAAAAATTTTTATTTTTACCGGATTCGCACACGGATTTTATTTTTTCCATTGTGGGCGAAGAATTCGGTTTCTTGGGCACAACACTCATTTTGCTTTTGTTTTTATTGATTTTCTTTCGCGGCATCGCCATCACGCGCCGTGTACACGATAAATTCGGGCGCTATTTGGCGTTGGGCATCACGTTAAACATTGTGCTCTATGCCTTCATCAATGCCGGCGTAGTTAGTGCGTTGTTGCCCACAACCGGTTTGCCCATGCCCTATTTTAGTTACGGCGGTTCAAGTTTGCTCTTCCTTTCTATTGCCACTGGGATTCTGTTGAATATTTCCCGACATACGGGTAGCGAATTGGATGGCCTTTTGGAGAAAAGTCAAAGCGGAAAGTTATTAACCAAAAAAATTGTGATCACAACGGAATGAAAAAGCAGGAAAACATACGAATCGCCATTGCCGGCGGAGGCACCGGGGGACATTTATTCCCGGCATTAAATTTGGGACGGGCCATGGAAAAAGCCTGGGGGGCCGAGCTATTGTTTTTCGGTACAACCCGCGGATTGGAACGATATGTGGTTACGGAAAAAGACTACCCGATTATCTTTTTACCGGTGCGCGGTTTGCAGCGTAAAATATCAATGAAAAATCTCATTTTTCCCATTCGTTTATGGCGCAGCCTGTCTATTAGCAAACGGGCGCTTAAGCGTTTTAAACCGCATTTGGTTCTGGGAACAGGCGGTTATGTGATGGGACCGGTATTGAAATCAGCTTTAAGTTTGGGGATACCCATTGTCATTCAAGAGCAAAACAGTTATCCCGGGCTAACCACCCGCATGTTAGCTAAAAAAGCCCGTTGCGTTTTTTTAGCGTATGACGAAGCCCGGCATTTTCTACCGTCGAAAACACGGGCCGTTTTAACCGGTAATCCCATCCGGCTACCTGATAAAATTGTGAGTAAGACGGAAGCAAGACGTCGTTTGAATTTACGATTAGACATGCCTACCGTGATGGTTGTGGGTGGAAGTCAGGGGGCCGAAAACATCAATCGGGCCGTCATGACCATCTTAAAAGAAGGAGACCTGAACAGGGAATGGCAGTGGTTGTGGCAAACGGGTAAGGGAAATTTTAAAAAATGGTCGGATCGGCTTGCGAATGAACATTTCGAACATGTAAA
>CAZHIZ010000001.1:11614-76850 GCA_964532875.1 uncultured Caldithrix sp.
GGCATCGGCATGAGTGGCCTGGCCGAAATTTTGCTTTCGATGGGCCACCGGGTAACAGGTTCCGATCGCCAACTGAGTGAGATTACGGATTATCTGCAAGCGCAAGGTGCGCGCATTTTTGCAGGGCATCACGCGGAAAATGTACCTGATGTGGATTTTTTGATTTACAGCTCTGCCATTCCCAAGGACAATCCGGAATTGCAGCGGGCGCGGGAAATGGGCATTCCGACCATGCGCCGTGCCGAATTGCTGGGACAAATTTTCAATCGCCATTTCGGCATTGCCGTGGCTGGTACGCATGGCAAAACCACCACCACGGCCATGATCGGGCAAATTTTGTTGCAGGCCGCCCTCGATCCCACCATCATTGTGGGCGGTCGTTTGCACAATTTGATGACCAATGCCCGCCTGGGAGGCGGCGATTATTTGATTGCCGAGGCCGATGAGTACGACCGTTCCTTTTTAACGCTTTTTCCGCGGATTGCCGTGCTGACTTCGTTGGAAACGGATCATTTGGATATCTATCGGGATCTGGATGATCTGAAGCGAACCTTCACGCAATTTGCCAATCAGGTTACATTCGACGGTCTCATCATTTTTTGTAACGAAGATCGGAATTTGAAATCGATTCAAACGGAATTTAAAAATACGATGCTTACCTACGGTTTAAATGAGCAATCCCAAATCCGGGCTGCCAACATTCAGTTCAAAGAAGATCAAACATTGTTTGAAGTGCAAAAGGGGAAAGAGCGTTTGGGCACGATTACCCTGCATGTGCCGGGTGAACACAATGTGCTTAATGCCCTGGCGGCGGTTACGGTTGGTTTAGAGTTGGAAATCGATTTTAGAACGATAGCCCGGGGATTGGGCGAATTTAAAGGAGTGGAGCGGCGTTTTGAAAAGCATGGCCTGGTTAACGATATCCTGATTGTTGATGATTATGCCCACCATCCCACGGAAATCAGGGCCACATTGCAGGCTGCACGAAACGGCTGGCAACGCCGCATTGTAGCGGTCTTTCAACCGCATTTATTCTCGCGTACGCGGGATTTCTACAACGAATTTGCCCTAACTCTGCAGGAGGCGGATTTGGCTGTGGTGACCGATATCTACCCCGCCCGGGAAGAGCCGATTCCCGGGGTAACGGGAGAATTGATTACCAATGCCATGGGCAAAAAGGGACACTTTATTAAAAGCAAAGAAGATGTCTTTGCCTTTTTGGAACGACAATTACGACCGGGAGATTTGCTCCTGTTTATGGGAGCAGGTACCATTAATAAATGGGCGGAAGATTTCAAAGATTATTTGATGAAGGTGACGAACAATGGCTAAACGGAAAACGCATCGTATTCGTTCGACTTTTATCTTTTTGGGCATCATCGTTTTGCTTTCGTTGCTGGCTTACGCCAATCGGCAAATTGAAACGTTCATGGAAAACCGAATTTCCGAATTTCGTTTGCACAATATTCGCATTCACGGGAATTCGATTTTAGGGCGCCAGGATATTTTGAATCTTTGCGGAGTAAAACCGGGGGCCAAATATTTAAAGATTAAGCCGGCTCTCATTGCCCGTAAATTAAGACGCTCGCCCTTCATCAAGTCGGCTTCGGCAACGTACAGTTTGCCCTCCACCTTGCACATCACCGTGCAGGAACGTCGTCCCATTGCCTTCGTGTACGACGATCGCCTGCGTTTGATTGACGATGAAGGAGTGCTTTTACCCATTCCCAAAAACCGGCATCGTGTTTGGGATTTGCCGCTTATTCAGGGCTTTTCGGGCAGCGCGGGCCAGACGGGGCAGCGTACGGAGCAGGCCAAAATATTGAAAGCCGTGGAAGTGTTGCAATATGTGCGTTTTATTAAATCACCGGTAAATCCGATCATTGCCGCCATCGACGTGCAAAATCCCAAAACCATGTATTTAACGTTGGTTAAGGGCGGAGCGCGCGTACGTTTTGACGGACAAAAATATCAGGACGAATTGTACGTTTTGAGTCAGTACATTCAAAATTATCTGAATTGGGCGCAACTTGCGGATATCGAATACATCGACTTGCGTTTTGCCGATCGTTTGATCATTAAAAATAAACGCGGTTGAAACGGAGTGCTTAAATTTCGAAAAAATAAATTTAAAATATTAGGTGAAGTCTATGGAAAAAAATGATATTGTTTGCGGATTGGATATCGGGACAACCAAAATTGCCGCCATTGTGGGTAAATTGGATGAATACGGGAATTTAAACATTGTCGGAGTGGGGCATCATCCCTCGCACGGCTTGCGGCGGGGTGTGGTTGTCAATATCGAAAAGACGGTGGATTCCATTCGTCATGCCGTGGAGCAGGCCGAGTTGACCAGCGGGCACAAGATTACCCGTGTGTATGCCGGCATCGCCGGGGATCATATCCGGTCTTTCAACAGCACGGGTGTTATTGCGGTTAGTGCCAAAGATAAGGTGATTACCCACAAGGATGTGCAACGGGTTATTAATGCCGCCCAGGCCTTTTCCATGCCTATGGATCGCGAAATCATTCATGTGCTGCCGCAGGAATTTACCGTGGATAATCAGGATGGCATTAAAAACCCCGTGGGCATGGCCGGGGTTCGTCTGGAAGCAGAAGTTCACATTATTACGGCCGCAGTGGCTTCGGCCAAAAACATTATTAATTGCATCGATCAGGCCGGATACGAAGTAGCGGACATCGTTCTGGAGCCGTATGCTTCCAGCCTGTCGGTTTTGCATGAGGACGAACGGGATTTGGGTGTGGCCATCATCGATATCGGCGGAGGTACCACGGATATTGCCATGTTCTTTGACGGGAGCATCCGGCATACTAAGGTTCTGGGAATTGGCGGAGAACATGTTACCGGAGATTTGGCGCAAGGCCTGCGCACCTCGCGCGATCAGGCCGAGGAAATTAAGAAAAAATACGGTCTGGCCATGCAATCGCTTTTGGAAAAGGATGAGTTGATCAAGGTTCCGGGGGTCGCCAATCGCCCGTCCCGGGAAATTTCCCGTAGCGTAATTGCCGCTATTGTCGAACCGCGCATGGAGGAGATTTTTCAATTGGCCTTACGTCAAATGGAAAAATCGGATATTTTTGATTCGCTCGGTGCCGGGGTAGTATTAACAGGTGGGGCTTCTCTTATCGAAGGGGCAGCCGAATTGGCCGAGCGCATCATGGGGTTGCCGGTGGAGATCGGCTATCCGCGTGTCAGCGGGGGGTTGGTAGAAACGGTACGTAGCCCTATTTACGCCACCGGAGTCGGTTTGATTTATTACGGTTTACGCTACGGAAAGAATGACCGGCGCATTATTAAAAACAACGGAATTACGGCCATCTGGCAACGATTGAAAGAAATTGTGGATGAATTTTTCGGTTAAGCAATTGATAATTATTCGCTGGAGATGCCGATAGAGCAGGCTGCAAATAAAATAAGCAAATTCAAATAACGGGAGAAAATAAAATGATCCAGTTTGATGCATCCGAAGAACAGGGCGCCAAAATAAAAGTAGTGGGCGTCGGTGGGGCCGGCGGGAATGCCATTAACGGCATGATCGATGCCGGTTTGCAGGGAATCGAATTTATAGCCATTAACACGGACGCGCAGGATTTGGAAAAAAGTAAAGCGTCCAGCCGGTTGCAAATCGGCAAAAATTTAACCAAAGGCCTGGGAGCCGGGGCAAATCCGGAAATCGGTTTAAAGGCCATCATGGAAGACAAAGATCGGGTGATCGAAGCCTTGAACGGCGCCGATATGGTTTTTGTCACCTGCGGCATGGGTGGCGGAACCGGTACCGGAGCGGCTCCGATTATCGCCGAAATTGCCAAGGATTTGGGTGCCCTGACCGTCGGTATTACGACCATGCCTTTCAGTTGGGAAGGGTTGGTACGTAAGCGCAATGCGCAAAAAGGCATCGAAGCCATGCGTGAGCGGGTTGATACGATTTTGGTTATTCCCAATGACCGAATCTTCTCCATTATCGAGCCCAACACGCCTTTTATTGCGGCTTTTAAGGAAATCGATTCCATTTTACTGGAAGCTACTCGCAGTATTTCCGATTTGATTAACATGCGGGGTTACATTAATCTCGATTTTGCCGATGTACGCACCATCATGTCCGGTATGGGCGATGCCCTGATGGGCAGTGGTGTGGGAGTCGGTGAAAATCGGGCCATTATTGCCGCCGAACAGGCCATTACCAGCCCTCTGTTGGACGGGGTTGATATTTCCGGCGCCCGTGGTGTTTTGATCAATATTACCGGCGGAAATAATATTTCGATGCACGAAGTGGGACAGGCCTCTTCGTTAATCCAGCAAACCGTGGGTGAAGAAGCGAATGTGATTTTCGGGGTGGTAATTGATGATAATCTTAGCGAAGAGATTCGGGTGACGGTTATTGCCACCGGTTTTAACAAGGATTTTGAAAAAGCCGAAATTTTGCAAAAGCCCAAAGATGAACCCCTCGAACAACCGAACAAAACGAAGGACCGTGACAGCACGGATTATCGGGATTACGACAAGCCGACCTTTATTCGTAAACAGACACCGGTGGAAGAACCTCTGGCCCGCAAACCTCAACCGAAGATTTATTTTTTCAATGAAGACGAGGTTGACGACGATCCCGAAAATCTGGAAATCCCGGCCTTTTTGCGTAAACAAATGGATTAATGCGGACTCACCCGGTAAAGACGCCGTTCAAGGCGTCTTTACCCCATTGATCCTTTTTGAGAATGCCCGCTTTTAGCCTGCGGCTCCATTGTGATCTAAGCCATAAAATAGTAAAAATTTTTTGCCCCAATTGCCATCTTTTCGTTTAATTTTTGAGAAAACAGTATCTTAAAACAGATCGGGACGATTTAAAGATTAAACACCGCCATCCGATTAACAATAAAGTAACGGAATACGAAAAAGGAGAATGGAGATGCAAGCGGAACTTTACGGGATCAATGAAGTCGCCTCGCAACTGGGAGTTAGCAGCGAGGTCATTAAACGTTTTATCCGCATGGGATTTGTTTTTCCGGTCAATAAACAGGGCATGAAGCTGACGCGCTATGGTATTCGCCGTTTAAGAATGGTCCTGGATTTGTACGAAAAATCCTATCCTCTGGAACGTATCGAAGCATACTTAAATCATTAAAATACATGCTGCCCTTGGTAACGGGCATTTTTAAATAATCCCGCTAAAACGGCCGGGGATTGTCATCACCTTATCGGAAATCTATCTGTTTGCAGGGCGCCACAAAGGTGCGGCTTTCTTTAAAAAATACAGGTTCCTTCCTTTTTTGATTTACCCCATATTTTAAGGTTAAATTGGGTAAAAAGCCCTTTTGCCATTTGATTTTATTCGTTCTCACTTCTATATTATTTTTGTTGCGGAATTAGCCATATTTACAAGAGGGAGAATAATGGAAAACAACGAATTAAAAAAATTATCGTTCGCCACCTTGTGCGTTCACGGGTCCGGTGGTGCCGACCCGGCTACCGGTGCTTTAAGTTTGCCCATTTATCAAAGTTCTACTTTCAAATTTAAAAGCGCCAAGCACGGCGCTCAGATATTTTCCGGGGAACGCGAGGGTTACGTGTACACCCGTCTGGGCAATCCCACTCAGGCGGCTTTTGAAAGAGAAATGGCATTTTTGGAAGGCGGTGAGGCCGCATTGGCCTTTGCCTCGGGCATGGGGGCCATTTCGGCTGTTATTTTTTCGCTTTGCGAATCGGGCGATAACTTTATTTCCACCAACACCCTTTACGGCGGTACGCACAACTTGTTCATGGAAACTTTACCGCGCTATCAAATCGAAGCGCGTGAAGTGGACACGACCAATCTGGAAAATGTTATTAATGCCATTGACGATCACACCCGTTTGATTTACATCGAAACGCCGGCAAATCCCACTTTAACCGTAACGGATTTAAAAGCGTGCGCCAAAATCGCCCGTGATTACAAGATTCCTTTAGTGGTGGATAACACGTTTTCCACTCCGTTTTTCCAACGGCCCATTGCCCTGGGAGCCGATGTGGTTTTGCATTCGGCAACCAAATACATCGGTGGGCACGGAGATACGGTTGCCGGTGTGGTTATCGGTAAAAAGGATTTTATCGATCGTTTACGGGCTAATTTTTTGCGGGATTTGGGTGCGGTAATCAGTCCGGTTAATGCCTGGCTTCTGGTACGGGGATTAAAAACCCTGGCCGTTCGCATGCAGCGACATGAAGAAAACGCGATGAAAATCGCCAAATTTCTGCAATTTCATCCCAAGGTAAAACGGGTTTACTATCCGGGGTTAACCACGCATCCGCAACATGCGGTTGCTCAAAAGCAAATGTTCGGTTTTGGGGGAATGGTTAGTTTCGAAATTAAAGGAGGGCGCCGGGCCGGCGAAAAATTAATGGATTCGGTTAAGTTGTTTACTCTGGCCGTCAGTCTGGGCGATGTGGATTCATTAATCGAACATCCGGCCTCCATGACCCATTCTACCTATTCAGCGGAAGAATTAGCCGAGTGCGGCATTTCGGAAAGTCTGGTTCGTCTTTCGGTAGGCCTGGAAGATTTCAGGGATTTGATTGCCGATCTTTCCCAGGCCTTGCGCAAGGTAAAGGTGTAAAAGAAATTTTGCTTTTTGGAGTTTTTGACTTAAACTATTGCAAAGTTAAAAAAAATGGCGGTTCCCGGAGCTTGAGTCGGCTGACCTCCGGCTCTTTGGCCTTCGTCCCGGAATAGCGCGGCTCCGGGGCCGTTTTATGAAAAAAATAAAAAGGCAAGAGAACGTTCTCTTGCCTTTTCTTGCTTATGCGAGCCACCGACAGGAGTTGAACCTGCGACCCACTGATTACGAATCAGTTGCTCTACCAACTGAGCTACGGTGGCCTTTTATTTTAAGAGCCGTAAATTTAAGATAAAAATGAATGGAAATCAACCTTATCGTAGCGGCCCCTGAATACGAATAATATCCGTGCGGCAAATATCGCACTGGCATAATTTACGCAATTCGTCGAACTGGAACATGCCCAGATTATGGCCGTCGCTAAAGGTGAACATAATGGCATAGCGTCCAATCATTTGCCACGATTGAAAGGTAACCTCTTTGGCCTTTTCGACAAAGGTTTTAAAGGCCCAGGATTCTTCCCCCTCATTCCGGATTTTTTCGCAGGAAGCGCAGGGGCAATGCACTCGCAGATGATCGGCAAAATAAATACTTTCGTGCCCGTCGTCCCAGACAATTTGTACAACCTTGTCCGAAAGCAGTTCTATTTTTTGGGGATACATGATTATTTGCCTTTTTGCTAAATCGGTTAGCGGATTTCGCCATGAAAAACAGGCGCTCTTTTTAAATAAGAGCGCCCGCGAATTTTTTATTTTTTACTTTTTTCAGCCCAAATTTGCAACAAGTTAACCAGTGTTTCAACAGCTTTTTCCATATCGTAAATACAAATCCATTCCTTTTTGCTGTGGAAATTATGGCCGCCGGTGAAGATGTTGGGGGTAAGCAAACCCATGAACGATAGACGGGAACCGTCCGTGCCGCCGCGAATTAAACTGTGCCTGGGTTCAATGCCTGCCCGTTTTACGGCTTCAATGGCATATTCCACCACTTTCGGATCTTCATCGATTTTGTATTTCATGTTACGATACGATTCTTCGATGCGCAATTCCACGCTTGCCGGAGCATATTTTTGGGAAAGTTCATCACACAAATTCTGTAGGAATTTTTCTTTTTCTTCCAGGCCTTCCACCGTAAAATCGCGCACCAAAAAAGTGATTTCCGTCAGTTCTACCGAACCTTTAAAAGCGTGAGGGTGCAAGTAACCTTCGCGTCCTTCGGTGGTTTCCGGCGACATGGTGTCCTTGGGCAAACGTTCAATCAGCTCCGCGCCGATTTTGATACCGTTGATCATTTTACCTTTGGCATAGCCGGGATGCACATTAACCCCTTTTATGGTCACATAAGCCGTATCCGCACAGAAAGTTTCGTCTTCGATTTCGCCCAACGATTCACCGTCGATGGTGTAGGCGTAGTCGGCACCGAATTTTTTAACGTCAAAGTATTTGGTACCCGTGCCGACTTCTTCATCCACGGTAAAGGCTACGCGAATGGTCCCGTGTTTGATTTCGGGATTTTCAATTAAATATTGCAATGTGCCCATGATTTCGGCAATGCCCGCTTTGTCATCGGCGCCTAAAAGCGTGGTGCCGTCGGTCGTGATAATGTCTTTGCCGATGCAATGCTTTAATTCGGGATTTTGATCGAATTTAATGACCTGTTCGGGGTCGTTCGGTAAAACGATATCTTGCCCCTGATAATTTTCATGAATGACCGGATGCACATTAGCACCGCTGACCTCCGGTGAGGTATCCATGTGGGAGATCAAACCGATTACCGGCACATCGTAGTCCACATTGGAAGGCAGGGTGGCAAACACATAGCCGTGTTCATCCATTTCCACATCCTGCAGGCCCAACTCCTTTAATTCTTTCACCAGATGACGGCCCAATTCTTTCTGTTTTTCCGTGCTGGGATAGGTTTCGGATTCTTCACTGGATTGGGTGTCGAATTTAACATAGTTTAAAAAACGATCTAAGAAAAGACGACGATCAATAGGTTTCATTTTACACCTCGTGTTTTAAATAAGACTGATTTCTAAGCGAAAGCCAAATTTAATAAACAAATCCCTTCGATCCAAACTTTCTGAAAGGAATTGTACCGACCTTTGTGCGGGCATGCAGAACAATTGACGGCGGCATTTGGAAGGCATTTTTTATGGCAAGCTAAAACCGCATTCTTTTTGCCGAATCCCGGCTCATTCCGGCCAATAAAAAAAGCCGTTCCGGGACGAAACGGCTTTAAAAAATCATTTAGATTTTTAAATCAATATTTGGCTAAAATGGCTTCGGCACGACTGACATAGGGGCTGTTGGGAAATTCACTGCGCAACCGCTGAAATTCTTCGCGCGCTTTTTCCACCTCACCTTTGCGCAAGTAGCACAACACCAGTTTAAACTGGGCATCGGCCATTTTATTGGAATTGGGAAAGGTAAACACTTTTTGAAAATCCATGATGGCGGCATCGTATTTTTTAAGCGCATAATGACATTCACCGATCCAGTATTGCGCATTGTCGGCCAGGGGATGATTGGGATTGCTGGCAATTAAAGATTGAAATAGGGACAAGGCCGTTTGATAGTCGCGTGCTTCAAAGGCGGCGCGGGCTTTTTGGTAGGTGGCTTCGTATTCGCTTCCGGAAACCGTACCCACCGGGGCGGCGGTTGGAGTAGACGAATACGTGGCAGCGCTTTCTTTTTTGGATTTTAATCGCGTGATTTCCAAACTCTGCTGATTCAATTGGTCTTTCAATTGCTGAATAATTTGATCTTTGTCTCTTAGCTGTTGTTGCAGATTTTTAATGCGGCGTTCGTAATCGCGTTTTTCGCGGCTGGATAATCCGTGTGCGGCATTACCTTGCCCGGGACTCACCACTTCATTTTCATTTAATAAATTCAATTTATCTTTTTTCTTTTTTTTCGTTGCGGGCTTTTTGGCTGGTTGATTCGTATCGATTCCCAGGAGGGCCTCGATATCCGTCAGGTCTTTTTCTTGCGTGGCCGCGGCATTGGTTTTATCCGGTTCGCTTTTTTTACGGGTTCCGGCACAGTTGAACATGAAAAATGACAACAAAATCAAAATAAATACCGAAAATTTGATGTTCATAGTTTCCTCCAAGGTCTAAAAGATTTGGCTAACACAATATATTAATCGTTTGGCAATAAGTCAACAATTAATCGCCATAAGTTTTTTAATAACTAAGGATTAAGAAAGCGATCGGCAAAGGATGTCGTATTTCTTGATGTGATTGAATAAATGAAAGAAAATTACGGTGAGCGGGGAATTTTGTCGTTTTTAACAGCGATGGTTACTTTTTCGCTTTTTACTCGGGAATCATTCACGAGTTTTATCCAAGAAACGACCAATCGGTTTCCTGGCTTTTGGACGCTAAGGTCAGTGCGTGGAGCTAAGGAAAAGAACGTATTTTCTTCTTGCATTGAACAAAAAAATAATTTATATTTCGAGTAAAATAATAACTCGGAAAGCGTTATGATGCTGAAATCGCTTATCACCTCGGAAACACGAGTGAAGCTGCTCATGCGATTGTTTTTGAATCCCGATATGAGCGGTTACCTGCGCCAGTTGGCCAAAGAATTCGGAGAATCCACCAATAGTATCCGGTTAGAATTGAACAAGCTGACCGAAGCCAAACTGTTGAGTGTGGAAACCGAGGGACGGAATAAGGTGTACCGGGCCAATAAAAAGCACCCTTTGTTTGAAGATATTCGCAATATTGTGGTCAAATCCATTGGAATTGACAAAGTAGCGGCCAATATCATTAATAAATTGGGCAATGTCCGTTTTGCCTTCATTCGCGGCGATTACGCGGTGGGCAAAGACAGCGGATTGATCGATTTGGTTGTGGTGGGAGACAGAATCAATATGCAGGAATTGGAGCGTGTGCGCAAAAAAACGGAAAGCCTGATCGGAAGAAAGATCAGTGTATTAACGCTCACTCCCGATGAATACGCCAAGTTGAAAGAAACTTTTCTGAAAGACCCCGTTTTAATATTGTTGCAGGAGAGTGATTGATGCGCATCGGCATGGTGCTGGATCGGGAGTTTCCACCGGACGATCGGGTAGAAAAAGAGGCCCGGCATTTAATTGAAGCGGGCTTTGAAGTGCATCTGTTGTGTTTTTCATTCGGCAAATTGCCTGCCGCCGAAACCTACAAAGGCATTCGGGTTCATCGGGTTTTCATGCCGCGGTTTTTATTCAAAAAACTTTCGGCTTTAATTCTGACCGTGCCTTTTTATGGACGATTCTGGAAAAAACATATAGCGCGGTTTGTTCAAGAAAATGAAATTGATGTCCTGCACATCCACGATTTGCCTTTAGTGGGTGTCGGTCTGGAAATTAAACGCAGGTTTAATATTCCGCTTGTGGCGGATATGCACGAAAATTACCCGATATTTATTTCCGAAATTAAGTTTGCCAATACTTTTTTAGGACGGCTTACCATCAGTAAAAAGAAATGGTTTGCCAAAGAGCGGGAATGGCTCGGTTCCGTGGATCGCATTGTGGTGGTGGATGATGGGATGGGGCGCCGATTGCAATTGGTATTGGGGCGCAAAGTCGGGTTCGTTACCGTTCCCAATACGCCGGAGATTAAGGAAGTCTTGCAATCTCAGGTCGATTTGCCGCACCTGCGGGACAAATATCGGCAGCATTTCGTTGTTTTTTATTTCGGCGGATTGGACAGCCGGCGCGGATTGGACAGTTTGATCGAAGCCGTTCCCTTGTTAAAAGAGCAGATTAAAAATTTGAAAGTGGTCATCGTAGGTTCCGGTTCGTACCGGAGCGATTTGCAGGGGAAAATTCGAAAACTTAAAATCGAGCCGTGGATTGACTTTGAAGGATGGCATCCGGTCAGTCATTTGCAGGCTTACATGCGTCTGGTCGGCGTTTGCGTTATTCCGCATTTAAAATCACCGCAAACCGACAATTCCAGTCCCAATAAATTATTTTTGTACATGTTGTTCAAAAAACCGGTGATTGCCAGTAATTGTCAATCCATTCAGCGTATTATTGAAGAAAACAAATGCGGGTTGGTTTTTCAAAGCGGGAACAGCGAAGAGTTAGCGCAAAAAATTTTGTATGTACACGACCACGAAGATGAAGCGCGTCAAATGGCTGAGCGCGGTTATCGGGCGGTGGTGGAAAAATACGATTGGAAAATCGGAGCGGATCGCTTGATAAAAATGTACAAAGGACTGCTGCAATGAAAATCGCAACGATTGTGGGAGCACGGCCGCAATTCATCAAAGCGGCGGCCGTAAGTCGCGTGTTACGCAAAAATGCGGGCATACGTGAGGTGCTGATTCACACGGGTCAGCATTACGATGCGAATATGTCCAGGATTTTTTTCGATGAGTTGCACATTCCGGAGCCGGATTACAATTTGGAAGTAGGTTCGGGATCACACGGGCGGCAAACCGGTTTAATGCTGGAACGGATTGAGAAGGTGTTGCTAGCAGAAAAGCCGGATTGGGTGTTAACTTATGGCGATACCAATTCGACGGTAGCCGGTTCGTTGACGTCAGCCAAGCTGCATATTCCCACGGCCCATGTGGAAGCCGGATTGCGCAGTTTTAATCGCCGAATGCCGGAAGAAATCAACCGCATTGCCACGGATCATATTTCGGATTTGCTGTTTGCCCCCACGCAAAATGCCATGCACCTGTTGGCAAAGGAAGGATTGGCGGAGAGGGCTCGCTTTAGCGGCGATGTGATGTTCGATTCCATTTTGCATTACAAGCAACTGGTAAACGAAAGTCATCGGCCTGAGGCCCTGGGTGATTTGCAGGATTTTTATTTGGCCACGGTGCATCGGCCGGAGAATACGGATAATCCGCAACGTTTAAAACGCATTTTTTCGGCATTTGCCCGGTTGCCAAAACCAGTGATCGTTCCTTTGCATCCGCGCACGCAAAAGTTGCTGAGTCAGGTTCCGATTGGTGCGAATGTAAAAATTTTACAGCCGGTAAGCTATTTGCAAATGCTTTATTTATTGAAGCATTGTGCCATGGTTTTGACCGATAGCGGAGGCCTGCAGAAGGAAGCCTATTTTATGCAGAAGGCCTGTGTTACTTTGCGCGACGAGACGGAGTGGGTAGAAACCCTGGAGAACGGGTGGAATGTTATTGTGGGGGCGAACGAAGAAAAAATTGTACAGGCGGTAGCACGCAGGCAACCCGGCGAACAGAGTTTGGCCTTTGGGGACGGGCACGCAGCAGAGAAGATAGTGAGATTTTTACAAAGTTTTATGTGAATTTTGAAAACGATCAATAAAGACTATTATTCTAAAATAGTAGTTGCTTGAATGGATGTAAAAATATGGCGAATAATTTAGAAAATCTTATGGGATTTTTAAGTTTTGATTAATGGCGCAAATCCACTCTGTTTTGGCTTGGGAATAAAATGGTGAGACTGGTTTTGTTTATGGATCATCAGAGTAATTGACCATATAAAAAATGAAAGATAATGGTGAAGAAATTACGTATTGCCGTAATCACTTCGTGGTTTCCTAAAGATCAAGCAGATTTTTCGGGAATTTTTATCAGGGAACAGGTGGAAGTACTTGGTGAGCGCTTCCAGATCGATGTGGTTCATCCTGAGATAGATTATTCTGTTTTTCGACCGTTCTTTTCAAAAAGAATATCGGAATTCGAAATAAAAGGGATACCGGTGATCCGAATTCAGGTTCGTCAATCATTCCCTATCTTCAACCAATGGAATTTTTTAGTTGCAACTAAACATTATATTGTGAATCGTTTAAAGGATCAGAAAATCGATTTGATTCATTGCCATGTTTCCTATCCGGCGGGTGTGTTAGGTATGCTGGTTGCCAATAGGTTAGGAGTTCCTTTTGTTATTACCGAACATTACGGAGATTTTGTGGGACTTTTTCGTACCCCTATTCATAAATATCTTATACTCCGTGCAATGAGTAAGGCTGCAGGCATAAGTACAGTTTCGCAGTATTCACGCCGGATAATCCAGCGTTTTACAAATACTCCAATCACCGTTGTTCCGAATGTCATTGATGTTTCTAAATTTTCCTTGATAAAAAACAAGAAACCTGAAAAAAGAGAAATAATGGCTGGTTTTTTGGGAGGATTGGATACGGATGTGAAAGGCTTAGATATCTTATTGCGGGCCGTTGCCGAATTGCCTCGCTTGCCATTGGTCATCAAAATAGGCGGGGACGGGAAATTATTAGGCCATTATAAGGGATTGGCCAGGCAGCTTGGTCTTGCAGAAAAATGTATTTTTATGGGTAAAATACCGGTTGATCGGCGTTTTGAATTTTTTAATTCTTTAGACTTTTTTATTCTGTCAAGCAGACACGAATCATTTGGCGTTGTCCTGTTGGAGGCTATGGCCAGCGGTTTGCCGGTCGTAGCCACCCGATGTGGCGGGCCTGAAGAGATAGTAGACAAGGAAAACGGAATTTTGGTAGAAAAAGAAAATCCTCCGGCTCTGGCAAAAGGATTACAAATAATGATAAAACAGTACGCTTTATTTGATCCTTTAAAAATTCGTACACGAGTGGCCAGATATTTTGGAAAGGAAGCATTCCTCACAAGGATGGAAAAATTTTATCTTGGGGTTCTGCAGGGAAGAGAGAAAAATGGCTA
Organism: uncultured Caldithrix sp.; assembly: GCA_964532875.1. Taxonomy (GTDB): domain Bacteria; phylum Calditrichota; class Calditrichia; order Calditrichales; family Calditrichaceae; genus Caldithrix. Next base: position 25,861 of record CAZHIZ010000001.1, read on the forward strand.
AAAGATTTCAAACGCTTTATAAATTTTTATTATTTAACGGATTACGTTTCTTATCCTTTTTTGCTCCGAAAAATCCGCATATTTGGGTATTTGGTGAATTTTACGGTCGGAGTTTTTCTGGGAATCCAAAATATTTCTTTATGTATCTGTTACGTTATTCTAAAGGCGCTTTACGACCTATTTGGCTGAGCTCGAATGATGTTGTTATCGACGAAGTTCAACATCTGGGCGGTGAAGCTTATCGCATTAATTCCCTTAAAGCATTGTACTTTGGCCTCCGCGCCAAAGTTTATGTTTATTCTCATGGTGTGGAAGATGTTGGAAATTATGCCGTACGAAAGGCTGTGTTGATCAATTTGTGGCATGGAATGCCCATCAAAGACATTCGGAAATTTGAACGCTTAAAAAGTGAAAATATTTCTTTATTACGTCAGAAGAAAATTCGATTTATTCAAAGACTGATCAAATACGAAGAGAAAGGAAATTATGATTTAATTATTTCTACTTCTGATTTGACAGCTAAAACTTTTGAAAGTGCCTTTCTGAAAAGACCTAAAAAAATTGTAATTACGGGCGAGCCGAAAAACGATTTGTTTTTTTTACGTTCCCGTAATGAAATTTTGCAAAGCTACGGATTACACAAGTGGGTTGAGAAGACGATTATTACTTATATGCCGACGTTCAGAGACAAACGCCTTCCGAAACCATCACAAATTGCTTTTTGGGAAAATTTGACATTGCCTAAAAACGATACGGTTTTACTGCTTCATTGGCATCCTTCTGACCCATTAAGAAAAGTTTTTTCTGTCGTAAAAACACCGTTTGTTCAAATAGCTAACAACCTATCATTAGATGTGCAGGAATTATTATTAATTTCGGATATTTTAGTAACTGATTATTCCAGTTGTTTCATCGATTTTTTATTATTAGACAGGCCGGTTGTGTTTTTTGCTTATGATCTTGAAGATTACCGCAAATACCGCGGATTTTTATATGAGTATGAGCAAATTTCTCCGGGAGCTATTACACATTCTAAAGAAGAAACGGCGCGGGTAATCGAGATGTATGCGGCAAACCCGCAATTAGATTTTAACAAACGTCAAAAGAAAAAAAAAATGTTTCATAAATACCAAAAGGGACCTTTTTCTCCAAATGTTCTACGAGAAATCACGCTGTGTTTGGCAACGAAAGATAGGGGATAATTATGTGTGGAATTTTAGCGGTTATCAATCTTAATATCGATAAAGGTAAATTTTTGAAAGCATTGCAATTAATGGAACATCGGGGGCCTGACAATTCAGGTATTTTCCATGATCATAATAATTGGTTTGGACATAATAGGCTAAGTATTCTCGATTTGAATGAACGTTCGAATCAACCTTTTTTTTACAAAGACTATCTAATTATTTACAATGGAGAAGTTTACAATTACAAAGAGTTGGCGCAGGAGCATCAAATTCAAACCGATACGACTTCCGATACGGAAGTTGTATTAAAAATGTTTATCAAATACGGTGAAAAAGCTCTTGAATTTTTCAATGGGATGTTTGCTTTTGTTATTTACAATTTAAAAAGCAAAGAAATTTTTGTCGCTCGTGACCGTTTGGGTATTAAACCGCTTTATTACAGAGAGATTGACGGGGGTATCATTTTCTCAAGTGAAATTGCTCCTATCTTATATTTATATGAAGATTCGATAAGTGATTTTGCCATACGCCAATACAAAAAGTTGCGTATGACCGTGCAAAATCATACGCTTTACGAACATATTTTTTTCTTTCCCGCCGCTCACTATTTTAAAAACAATCAATTCCATATTTATTGGGAATTGGATTATTCACCAAAAGAGCCACCCCGTGATGATGAATTGCGTTGGTTAATTGAAGATGCCGTGCGCTTACGTAAACGTTCGGATGTACCAGTGGGAAGTTATTTAAGCGGTGGTTTGGACAGTACGGTATTGACCTATCTTTTACGTCCTGACCATACATGGACTGTCGGTTTTGATGAATTGAATGAGTTTAAGTGGGGACGATTGGCGGCACGGAATTTATCTTCAAAGCATCACGAAGTTTTAGTAAATAAAGATCAATTTTTGCAAACGACAGAGTGGATGGTAAAAAAACGTAAAGAACCGTTATCGGTTCCAAATGAAGTGCTGCTGTTTTTAATGACACGGGAAGTAAAAAAAGAAAATACGGTAGTGTTATCCGGAGAAGGGGCAGATGAGTTGTTTTGGGGTTACGATCGTATTTTTAAGTGGGCCCATCAGGCTAATGAACTAACCTTTGAAGCCTTCGACCAATATTATTGTTACGGTTCCGAGAAAGATGATGAAATAATTGCTTTTGCTCTACAGGATTTACCATCCGGCTCAGTGGAACAAAAAATCGGATATTATTTTCAAACCGTCCATTTACACGGACTATTGAGGCGAGTGGATAATTCGACCATGCTGAATAGTGTGGAAGCTCGCGTTCCGTTTGTAGATCACCGTTTAGTCGAACGTTTGGCGGGTGTGCCATTTGAATGGAAAATGGGGAATTCATTTAAAGAGCCGCTAAAACGGCTATTTAAAGATTTGATTCCGAAAGAAATTATAGCGCGGAAGAAAGTGGGGTTTCCGGTCCCCTTGGAAACTATTTTTTTGTCAATACCGGATGGAAAGAAACCGTATGACGCCTGGTTTTCTTTTAACTTAAACCTATTAAAAACGGAGGTAGAAGATGTCTAACTTAGTAATCGGTTACACAACCGGTGTATTTGATTTGTTTCACATTGGCCATTTAAATTTGTTGCGCAATGCCAAAGCGCTTTGTGATAAATTAATTGTGGGGGTATCAACGGATGAATTAGTAGCGTACAAAAATAAAAGAGCTGTCATTCCATTCCATGAGCGTATGGAAATTGTACGGCATATTGATGTAGTTGATGCTGTTATTCCACAAGAAGATATGAATAAATTCGAAATGTGGAAAAAATTGAAGTTTGATATCATGTTTGTTGGCGATGACTGGTACAATACACCAAAATGGGAAGATTTCGAGCGTCAATTCAAAGAAGTTGGCGTACGAATTGTTTACTTTCCATATACCAAAGGAACGTCTTCGACTTTAATCAATGAAACGTTAAAAAAGTTACGAAACGAATCATTATAAATCTGAGATTTCCCTGTGGCCACCGTCAAAGATCATCTGAAAATTGCTGCAAAAAATTCCGCTATTTATAGTTTAGGACCACTTTCCTCAAAAGTGGCCGGATTTGTGTTGCTTCCGCTTTACACTTCTCACCTTACGTTGTCGGAATATGGGATTTTGGGTATTGTAGATGTAACAATGCAAATCTTTGTTTCCATTTTCGGTTTTGGGCTAAATTGGGCATTTAACCGTTGGTATTGGGACAAAGAATATATTCACAAACAAAAAATTATTTTTTTTAGCTTATTCGTTTTTTTGGCTGCCACCAGTTTGGTGATGTTTGTACTATTTTTGCCTTTTACTAAGCAATTTTCAATTCTTTTATTTAATAGTGCAAAATACGATTATGTATTCAAATTGATGTTAGTGGCTGCAGGTTTGCAAATTTTGACCAATTTACCTAATACGTTGCTTAAACTACAACAGCGGCCTTTTTTATTCTCTTTATCGAATACAGCTAAGTTAGTTATTTCGCTGACGTTTACCGTGTTGTTTATCGTACAATTTCATAGGGGTATTCGCGGAATTTACGAAGCCCTGATCCTTGGATTTATTATGTATTTTTTGTTGTTGGTAAAATACATTTACAGAAATTTGGAATTTAAATTCGATTGGACTATCATTAAGGAAATGTTGTTGTTTAGCTTACCCTTAATGGGCTCTTCTACGGCGACCGTTGTACTTTCCTTTGCCGATCGATATGTGCTAAAGTTTATCGGCGGGTTAAACGATGTAGGGATTTATTCTTTAGGGTATAAACTTTCTAATACCATAAAAGTATTTATCATTCAATCGGTCATTTTAGCTATCTCGCCTATTATTTACAAGGTGATGTATGATGAAAACAGTGGTGAATTTTATTCGCGTTTGATGACTTATTTCGCCTTCCTTTTAATGGTTGTCGTGGTAGGGGTTTCCTTATTTGGAAAAGAATTAGTAATGGTTTTGGCTAAAAACAAAGATTATTGGGATGCATACAAAGTTATTCCCATATTATCTCTGGCCATGTTGTTTATCGGTATACGTTATATTGCTGAAATTGGTTTGAATATCGAAAAAAAGACAGGGACAAAAGCAAAGATTGTGGTGTTTGTTTCTTTAATTAATATTATTTTGAACATCTTATTAATTCCGCTTTGGCAATCGATTGGGGCATCTGTGGCAATGCTTATTTCACAGATTTTATATTTTGTGTTGAATTATTATTATGGGCAAAAATATTATTTTATTCCATTCGAATTGAAACGATTAAATATTATTTTGTTTCTTACGGGGGGGTATATTTTAGGGGCGTTATTAATAAATACTCAATTTTCCGTGATGCGCTTAATAATAAAAGCGGGGATGTTTCTATCAATCCCCGCTCTGCTCTATTTTTCTCGTTTTTTTAAAAAAGAAGAATTGAATGTACTAAAAAATATGTTGAAATAATATTAGAGTTGTTACCAGAAAATCGGCCGTGCATACCAAAAATAGTCATGCCCGTGCGTTATTTGTTCTAATGTGTTGGTATCTAAATCCCATCTAAAAAGTTGGCGATCCCGGTGTGTAGGGCCTACAATTAATGAAACAACCACCGATTTTTGATCAGGAGTGAACGTAGGGTAGGTCGGTTCACCGATTTCTGTTACATTTATTTCTTTCATTTCACCAATTTTATTCTTTACTACGATGGACATATACGTCGAATCTAAGGCCATTCTTGTATAAACATATTGGTTCCCATCTAAACTGAAAGCTAAAAATTCATCGTGATAGTTAGTCTCATTAATGAAAGACTCTTCTTGTGTGCCATCATGTTTAATACGAAAGATAGATTCGTTTCCTACTTTGTTTGTATGATAATAGATCCAATCTTCTGTTGGGGGTGTTACCGGATATTTCTCAAAGAAACTATCGGCAATGATTGTATGAAAATCATTACCATTAATATCCACAGATCCTAAATTCCAATCATTATAAAGATCTCCATATTGTTTATAATTAAATAAAATCCGGTTTAAAGTTTGGGAATAAAATAAAAAGTTCGCATTGACATTGAGTTGCGCAATGGGAACAATTTTATGTTGAGGAATATTATATTTGCTGAGTATATCACGACCTTGTAAAAAGTAGAATTCAGCTCTTTTGGGATCTTCGTTTACAACAAAAGGGTAACGTCCTTCGCCAAAGTCGACAATTTTTTTGGTTCTCAGGTTGAGCCCAATAATATGCCAAATATTTTCAGGAGTTAAAGCCATCATTAGAAAATTTTGTTCGGTTACTTCTCCCCAACTTACCGTAATAATTAACCCACCGGTAACGGGATTGAGCTGCAAGTACACAGGGATGATTTGGCCGGGCTCTACCGTTACATTGGTATGACCGGTGTATAATAAAGTATTTTGTGCATCAAACGCATCGACTTGTAAGTACCAATCGCCGGGTAAAAGGTTTTCTACCTTGGCTATCGCTTTATCGCCTCTAATTTCAAAGGTAAAGAAAACGGTGTCTGCATCGGCGCGGGCTAAAAAGCCCTTAATAGCGGCAACATTCTGCGGCGCTGCCGACATGTCCATATTAAAAGTGATGCTTCCTTCGTTTGCAGGACCAGGAACGGGTTGGGTGGGATTGTCGTTCAGATTGGTGCAGTAGTTTAATAACAACACCGCACCGATCAACAGAGCTATTTTTTTAAGCATGGCCTTACCTCCTAATGTTTTATCCCGTTTAAAATAATATTTTGAATGTCACGCTGGGAAAGTGCCCCGTTAAAAATGGCGAATTCATCTATCTTGCCTTTAAAATACCGATGTATCATCCGCTCAACCGGTGGTACGGCCCCTAATGTAATGGGAGCTTCGGAATGATAAAGAGTGCCGCCAAATGCTATTTCTTTAAGCAATTCACCGTTCAGATACAGATACATACGATGATTATTGACAATACCCGCAATATGATACCAGGTACGGGGTGAAATAGCTTGATAAACTTTTAGAAAAATTAAGGAATCGCCATGGTCATAAATCGAAAAATTAAGATGAAACGGAGAATGTTGCCCTCCGATAAGAATAGAGAAATCACGGAATTTGCTAGTATCGTAAGCCTTAAAAATCAATCCTTGCACATCGTCCCATCCCGGGGTATCTTCGATGGTACTATCGGATTTGTAAAACCAAAAAACAATTGAGTATATGTCTTTATTGTAGGCATTAATATGGGGAATCAGCGCATAGCCGGTTTTACCGTCCAATTCCAACGCTAAACCCTGTATCCCTTGAGAGAAAACGGTATTCCCGAACCGTTGTCCATGATTGTGAAACGGGCTTAAATCTTCCATGTCCCCTTCAAACGGAAAATAGGCTAAAATCGAAGGCAAATGCGCATTCGTCCATTCTACAACAATGATCAAACTTCCGGTGACCGGATTTAATTGTAAATATACCGGTATCGTTTGCCCGGCCCTTACCAAAACCGTAGTATGGCCGGAATAACATTTTGTACTATCTTTATCAAATGCATCGACTTGTAAATACCAATTGCCGGGTAAAAGGTTTTCTACCCTGGCGACTGCTTTTTCGCCTTGAATCTCAAAAGTAAAGAAAACGGTGTCTGCATCGGCGCGGGCTAAAAAGCCCTTAATGGCCGCAACATTCTGCGGTGCTGCCGACATGTCCATATCAAGAGTGATACTCCCAGCGCTCAACGGTTCGGGAACGGGCCGGGTGGGATTGTCGTTCAGATTGGTGCAGTAGTTTAATAACAACACCGCACCGATCAACAGAGCTATTTTTTTAAGCATGGCCTTACCTCCTAATGTTTTATCCCGTTTAAAATAATATTTTGAATGTCACGCTGGGAAAGTGCCCCGTTAAAAATGGCGAATTCATCTATCTTGCCTTTAAAATACCGATGTATCATCCGCTCAACCGGTGGTACGGCCCCTAATGTAATGGGAGCTTCGGAATGATAAAGAGTGCCGCCAAATGCTATTTCTTTAAGCAATTCACCGTTCAGATACAGATACATACGATGATTATTGACAATACCCGCAATATGATACCAGGTACGGGGTGAAATAGCTTGATAAACTTTTAGAAAAATTAAGGAATCGCCATGGTCATAAATCGAAAAATTAAGATGAAACGGAGAATGTTGCCCTCCGATAAGAATAGAGAAATCACGGAATTTGCTAGTATCGTAAGCCTTAAAAATCAATCCTTGCACATCGTCCCATCCCGGGGTATCTTCGATGGTACTATCGGATTTGTAAAACCAAAAAACAATTGAGTATATGTCTTTATTGTAGGCATTAATATGGGGAATCAGCGCATAGCCGGTTTTACCGTCCAATTCCAACGCTAAACCCTGTATCCCTTGAGAGAAAACGGTATTCCCGAACCGTTGTCCATGATTGTGAAACGGGCTTAAATCTTCCATGTCCCCTTCAAACGGAAAATAGGCTAAAATCGAAGGCAAATGCGCATTCGTCCATTCTACAACAATGATCAAACTTCCGGTGACCGGATTTAATTGTAAATATACCGGTATCGTTTGCCCGGCCCTTACCAAAACCGTAGTATGGCCGGAATAACATTTTGTACTATCTTTATCAAATGCATCGACTTGTAAATACCAATTGCCGGGTAAAAGGTTTTCTACCCTGGCGACTGCTTTTTCGCCTTGAATCTCAAAAGTAAAGAAAACGGTGTCTGCATCGGCGCGGGCTAAAAAGCCCTTAATGGCCGCAACATTCTGCGGTGCTGCCGACATGTCCATATCAAGAGTGATACTCCCAGCGCTCAACGGTTCGGGAACGGGCCGGGTGGGATTGTCGTTCAGATTGGTGCAGTAGTTTAATAATAACACCGCACCGATCAACAGAGCTATTTTTTTAAGCATGGCCTTATCTCCTGATATTTTGAAATAATTTCGGGCCTACTGTTTGGCGAAACACCACGCAAAACGTGGTATTCCCAAGAATATTACCACCCAAATATTGCCTGAAGCCTTCATCTGACCGCCAATCTGCAATGCATCGTTTTACAACTCTGAGCAAAAATGGAGGTGTATCGCAGTAAATTTCTATTTTTGCAATCTTACCGTTATGCGTTCGAGGTCAATAAACTAAATTCGTAACAGGGATTCACTTTGCCGAATCGAAAATCAAGACTGTCATTTGAAAATATACTAAAATCAAAAAAATTGCAAGAGAAAATAACCTCTCTTTCGCTAAAAAGTTCATCATCTTGTTTAGAAAAAACAATAATTATGCCAGACAGCAAATTCCGCAAGAAAAATAAGAATCGACAGAGTCAATGCAAGCAATGCTTGCGATTCGGATTTTCGGTAATATGTTCCGATGAACCGTAAAATGAAATTGTAAAAGCTGACGCGAATTTTTTTAGGACAAAGCGAAAATAATTCGTAGTATCCGCAGATTGAAAATTAGGAAAACACAAAAAAAGTCGTATTAAGTTGGATCATAAAAGATTAGAAGAAACGGAGGCTTTGGTAAAATTGTTAACGTCTTTTGAACAAATTAAAAATTCAATTGCCCCTTTTTCTGCTTTTCAATAAATTCATTTTGTGCCATTTGAAAAATGAAGGAAGGAACATCATAATATGACAAAACAAATAACCGTACCGTTGCTTGACTTAAAGGCTCAATATCAAACCATTCGTTCTGAAATCGAACCCGTGGTTAAAGATGTGATCGAATCGCAGTATTTTATTTTAGGGCCCAAAGTAAAAGAATTCGAAGAGAATGTGGCTCGTTATTGTCAGACGAAATATGCACTGGGGGTTTCTTCGGGAACGGATGCTTTGCTGATTGCCCTGATGGCATTGGATATTCAGCCTGGCGACGAGGTTATTACGACCGCTTATTCGTTCTTTGCCACGGCGGGTTCCATTGCGCGCCTTCATGCCAAGCCGGTTTTTACGGATATTGATCCGCAAACATTTAACATCGATGCGGCTAAAATCGAAGAAAAGATCACCGCGAGAACCAAAGCGATTATTGCCGTGCATCTTTACGGTCAAACGGCCGATATGGGGCCGATCATGGAAATCGCTGACAAGCATGGACTGTACGTGATCGAAGATGCGGCGCAAGCAATTGGTAGTGAATATGAAGACGGTCGGCGTGCCGGCAGCATGGGGCATATCGGTTGCTTTTCCTTTTTTCCAAGCAAGAATTTAGGCGGCTTCGGCGACGGCGGATTGGTTACCACCAATGACGAAGCGTTGTTTACCAAATTAAGTTATTTGCGTAATCACGGAGCGCATCCCAAGTATTATCACAAAATGATCGGTGGCAACTTTCGCCTGGATGCTTTGCAGGCGGCCGTGCTCAATGTAAAATTAAGGCACTTGGACGATTGGACGGCCGGAAGGCAAAAGAATGCCGATTTCTATGATGCGGGAATTAAGGCCCGCGGGCTGGAAAAGTGGATTGTACCGCCGATACGTAAAGCCAATTATCGGCACATCTTTAATCAATACATCATTCGTGCGCAAAACCGGGATGATTTGTTGAAGTATTTAAAAGAACATCGTGTAGGATGTGAAATTTACTATCCGGTTACTTTTAACAATCAGGAGTGCTTTCGATATCTGGGTTACCGAGAGGGAGATTTCCCCGAAGCGGAGAGAGCGGCCCGGGAAACACTGGCCATTCCCATTTATCCCGAATTGACGGATGAACAAAAAAACTACGTTTTGGATCGCATTGCGGATTTTTATGGGGAATAGGTAGAAATACAGGCAGCCGGAGACAAATTGCAAAACATTCTTTGTCTCCGGCTACAATTTATTTATCATGCCTTGCAACTTTTCCATATCGTACGGTTTTTCAAGAAAGCCGACAACCTGAAGATTTTTCAGGCCGTCTTTGTGGGCGACATCGCTTATTCCGGTTGATAAAATAATGGGAATTGTGGGGTCGATTTTACGCAATTCCTGGTAGCATTCCTTGCCGTTCATATCGGGCATTAACAAATCGACAATGACCAGATCGATTTCATCTTTTTTTTCGAGAAAAATCTTTAAGCCTTCTTGGGCGGATGAAGCCAAAAACGGTTTATGCCCTAAATAAGAAAGCATTTCACCGGCAATGTCCAAAATCATTGATTCGTCGTCGATTATGAGAATACGGAGATTTTCTTTTCGTTTTTCCAAAATGGCCCCACTCTGGTTAGAACAAACTTTTCGATGAAACAACCATCGAAACGATTAAACAGCACATCCTGTTTTTGCAAACGTCCAATGGATATTCATTCGGAATAATCGACTTTAAACTTTAGACAAATTAATAGGAAGGGTGCAAAGGGGTAAAAACGGCAAGCATCCGAGTTGCGGAAAATGGTGCCTGCCGTTTAATTATTCGGAAAAAACCTTTGTTTGACAAGGAATTAAAAGAAGTAAAATTTACCTACCGTTAACCTTTTATTTTTTCGTCCAGGAAAGGTTTAATCTCTTCGATTGCCAGTCGTTCCTGTGCCATGGAGTCACGGTAGCGCACAGTAACGGTATTGTCTTCCAACGTCTGAGAATCCACGGTAAAACAGAAGGGGGTGCCGGCTTCGTCCATGCGGCGGTAGCGGCGGCCGACCGAACCGCTTTCATCGTAAAAAACGCGGAAATCACCGCGCAGATCGTTGATGATTTTTTGGGCAATTTCGGGCATGCCGTCCCGTTTGACCAGCGGGAATACAGCCGCTTTAATCGGGGCGATGGCGGGCGCCAATTTAAGCACTACCCGTTCTTCCTCTTCGGTGTAAGCATCAACCAGACAGGTGAGTAAGGTGCGATCACAACCAACGGAAGTTTCGATGACATAGGGAATGAACCGTTCTTTGGTTTGATCGTCGAAATAGCGCAGATCTTTTCCCGAATATTCCATGTGACGCTTCAAATCAAAATCGGTACGATTGTGAATGCCTTCCACTTCGTTCCAGCCAAAGGGGAATTCGTATTCGATATCGAAGGCCGCCTTGGCATAATGGGCCAATTCGTCTTTACCATGCTGATGAAAACGGAGCTTATCCTGGTTCAATCCCAAACGTTGATACCACTTGCGGCGGGTTTCTTTCCAGTATTCAAACCATTTTTCGTCTTCACCCGGGCGCACGAAAAATTGCATTTCCATCTGTTCGAATTCACGGGTGCGAAAAATAAAATTACCCGGTGTTATTTCGTTACGAAAAGCTTTTCCGATTTGGGCGATCCCGAAAGGCAGTTTGCGCCGGGCCGCTTCGCGCACATTGTGGAAATTAACGTAAATTCCCTGAGCCGTTTCGGGGCGCAAATAGACGATGTTGGCCGAATCTTCCACAGGGCCCATGAATGTTTTAAACATCAGATTAAATTGGCGCGCTTCGGTGAAGGTGTTTTTATTACCGCAAACCGGACACGGTTTGGAAAGATCGATTTGATCGGCACGGAATCGTGATTTACACACCTTGCAGTCGACCATGGGATCGGTGAAACCTTCCACATGACCGGAAGCTTCCCAAACTTTGGGGTGCATCAGAATACTGGCGTCCAAACCTTCGATGTCGTCGCGTTCGTAAACCATGCTTTTCCACCAGAGTTCCTTGATATTTTTTTTCATTTCCACACCTAAGGGACCGTAATCGTAGCAGGAGTTAATACCGCCGTAGATTTCGCTGCTCTGGAAAATGAAACCGCGTCGTTTAGCTAATGAGACTAATTTATCCATTATGGAATTTGCATTGTTTTTACCCACCGAAGTTCTCCTTGTTTTGCCTTGATTTTTGTAAAGTGCCAAATATAATGGATTTTCGCTAAAAACTCTAAAAAAAATGGGAGCAGGGTACGAATGAAGGCGGGGAAACGATTGCGGGTTTGGGGTAAAAGGGGGGAATTTTCGGCGATGGTCTCAAAAATAAAGAATGGCATCGCGGTGATTTTGCCCACGGGATTATTACTTATGCTGTTTTTTTAAGCAGGCGAATAGGTCGTGACGGAAGAATTACGCAAAAAATGTGTAGCCATGGATTGATTTTTGGATAAAGATACCATATATTTATGGTAAGACCATAAAATAGTAGAAATTCAATGATGAAGCCTTTATTCTATTTTATCCTTCCGCTTTTTTTTGTTGTATCCGTTTGGGCCCAGGTTCCAGGGAAAATAGTCGGTAGAGTTACGGATCAATCGAATAATCCTTTACCCGGGGTTAATGTTATTGTTGAGGGGCAGCCATTGGGAGCCAGCACCGATACGGACGGCTATTACATGATTTTGAATATTGCGCCCGGGACGTATCGGCTGACGGCCAACTATGTGGGCTATCACCCAGTAACGGTTAAAGGCGTGGTTGTGCGGCCCGATTTGACCACGCGGGTTGATTTTACGTTGCAAGAAGAAGTGATGGAGTTGGGGCAGGCGATTGTTGTTACGGCCGAACAGCCGGTCATTCAGCGGGACGCCACGGCCAAAGTAACGACTTTTAATGCGGAAGAAATCAAGTCGTTGCCAGTGGAGAATTTACAAGAAATTTTGTCCATTCAATCGGATGTTTCGGTTTTGACGAATACGCCGAATGCCAAACCGGGTTACAATATTCGCGGCATTGATGACATCCGCATGCGTGGCGGGCGTAATAATGAAGTGGCTTTATTAATTGACGGGGTTAAGGTTTCCAACCCGGTTTTCGGCGGGTTCGGGACTCAAATAGGGAAAAATGCCATTGAGCAAATTTCGATTGAAGCGGGCGGGTTCAGTGCCAAATACGGCAATGCGCTATCCGGTGTGATTAATCTCACCACCAAGGAAGGGCGCGCAAAAACTTCCGGATCATTTCGCTATTACACTTCCCGGCCTTTCGGATTGCAGGCCTTGATTCCTGCGCATGGGCGTGCTTTAAATCGACAAAATTATCAATACACATTGGGCGGGCGTTTACCGTTCTTAAAGAAATCGAGTTACTTTATTTCCGGTGAGGTGAATACGCAACGCGGCACGGTTTTGTTGTTTGATCGTATTTTATGGAATGACCACCGCACCATCGGACTGGATTTAAATGGCGATCAAATTGCCGATTCGACGGTAACATTACCCACGTCGCAGGAAATCATAAAAGGATATTTGCAATACGGTAATTTGGATTCCATTCAGCACGGATTGGCCCGCAACTGGCGTAAGGTCATTGGTCCGGACGGTCGCAAGATTAATCCTTTGGATCGGTATGCCGGATGGACGGGCCTGGGCTGGAATAATTATTTAAATGTTTTTGCGAAGGTGAGCTATCAAATTACCCCATCATTGAAGATTCGGTTTTCTAATTTATGGGATCAACGTTACCGCCAGATCAATAATTTTAACGCCTGGTACGATTACAATATGGCCGGGCAGAATGTGCAAATTTTAGGCAGCAATAAGCAAACACTTTCGATTAATCATGCCTTATCGGCTAAAACATTTTATGATTTTAAATTATCCCGCTTTTTCGAATCACGAAAGATTCGCATTTTAAGAGATTACGATCGGAAATTTCGTTCGCGTTTTAATGTATTTTATCCTGATCCTAATAATCTCAAAACGCCAGATGAGTACATACCTTATCGCAGTACGAAGGCGGTTATTGATCCGTTTGAGACGGCCTTTTATTTAAAGGCGGATAATCGCTGGTATTCGGGTGACCGGAGCACCAATTGGGAGGCGCGTCTGGATTTTACGTCGCAAATCAGCAAAGCGACTAAAATCGAGACGGGATTTCAATTCAATTATATCGATTTGCATTATCATTCCTATCAAAATATCAGTCAAAAAGATCCGTTTCCTACTATTTACCATCGTCAGCCCAAAGAAGGAGCATTGTATTTACAGGGGAAGTCGGAATATGACAAGTTAATTCTGAATGTGGGTGTGCGTTTGGATTATCAGGATACCGGCGATCGGTTCTGGAAAAATCCTTTTGATCCGTTGGCCAAACAAAGCGGACAGGATGATTCGTTAGAGATAAATCCTTTGATTCCGGTAAAGCCAAAATATCATGTTAGCCCGAGGATCGGTCTGGCTTATCCGCTGACTTCTACGACGGTTTTATTTTTTAATTTCGGGCATTTTTATCAAAATCCGAATTACCGTGATTTGTATCGGGCTACCGGTAATACGCGGTTGGTGAGTTTGATGCGCGGAAATATTTTGGGGAATCCCAATTTGCAACCGGAAAAGGCGGTGCAATATGAGATTAGCTTGCAACAGCAAATTGGCAGGGACATTGGGGTTAAAATTAATTTGTGGTCTAAGGAAACGACGAATCAGGTAGGCTCGGTTGTCGTGCCGGCTTATTCCGATCCCGGGCGGGATAATCCGTTTACCTACGCGGTATTTGTGAATAATAATTTCGGATCGGCGCGGGGAATTGATATTGAGGTGAAGAAGGTTTTACGTAAAAATTTCGGTTTCCAGATCAATTACACCTATTCAAAAGCCAAGGTGCTTTTGCCCACGTCGTGGGATGGGTACTGGTCGGGAGATACCCAAGAAGATTTGCCGAAACATGAAACAACCGCACCCTGGGATCAACCCCATGTGATGCGTGCCAATATGCAGTATTATTTTAATGGAAAGGAAGGCGTGCGCATCGGTCATGTTTACCCGTTGGAAAACACCGTTTGGAGTTTGATTTACTACGGAGAGAGCGGAATGCCTTATACACCATCGATACCCGGCGGCGTAATTGTGGAACCGTATTCGGCACGATGGCCGGCCACCCATCGGGTGGATGTGCGCGTTTCGAAGCAATGGCGGTTGTGGAAACAACGGTTTCGGATGTTTTTTGAGATCAAAAATGTGTTTGATCGTAAGAACGTGCTAACCGGATACACGCGAACCGGCTCGGCGACCGATCCGGGAACAGCGGCCTACTACACCTATTCTTCGACGTATTGGGATTCGAGGAATAATAATAATTTTGGATTGAGACGTTTGTTTTATTTGGGGCTGGAAGTGATATTCGGAGGAAGATAGCGCCCTATTTGGGCAAAAGAGGTGTAAGAGATGGGCAGCGCCCTGATTTTTTTCACATATAGAGAAGGAGAGAGAAAATCATGGCCCAATCATTATCACAAATTTATTTACACATTATTTTTAGTACGGCAAACAGAGCCCCTTTTTTACATGAAACGATTTGTAAAGACTTGTACGCCTATATGGCACAAATACTAAATAATAATAATTGTCATGCCTATTTGATTAACGGAACGGAGAATCACGTTCATATTGCCTGTAATTTATCCAGAACAATAACCGTGAGTCAGATTTTAGAGGAAGTAAAAAGGAGTTCTTCCAAGTGGATTAAAGGGAAAGGTAGGGAGTTTAAATCGTTTAGTTGGCAAAAAGGATACGGTGCCTTTTCTTTTGGCAGATCTCAATTGGATGACGTTTTAAAATATATTGAACATCAAGAAAGAATACACGAAAAGAAAAATTTTAAAGATGAATATTTGGAATTTCTTAACAAATATGAAGTGGAGTATGATGAAAAATATTTGTGGGATTAAGGTAAATCCAGTTTGGAATATGGTGCGATCTATTCAAGGGCGCTGCCCATCTCTCTTTTCTCTTTTGCCCCGCTGGGGCGCGCTGTTCCTCATTTTTAATTTTATTCTCCTCTTCACCTTCTTCGCCCCAACTTCTCTCTTCTCCAGTCCTCCTCACGAACAAAATCGCCACAGCCGCTCTTTCCTGGCCAAACCGGCCTCTGTCTTTGATCGCGCCACCGGCTTTATGGATGCCGGTAAAATGAAGGTCATGGGTGTGGAAAATTTCGGTCTTCTCTGTGGATGGGACCACCCCGGTTACCAGAGTTGGTATCCCGGTGCTTTTCACGGTGATTGGGGCGAAGTCCGCTGGATTGCACCGGTTATTCTCATGCCCAAAGGCCCCTGGGGGGCCAGGCACACCAATGGCCCGGATCTGCCCGAAGACCGTAGCGACCAATACAATGCCATCGAATCCTTTTCAGCCATCCATCTGCACGATGGAGACGGCCCGAATTTTACGGATTGGGAAGCCTTGGACGGCAGTGCCGAACATTATCACGGAACGCTAACGCAAGATAACATCCCGGTTATTGCCACCAGCACCTTGCCCAACTCCTGGCCCGAAGGCTATTACGATAAAAACGACCATTGGGTCTCTACGCCCGGTGAGCATCATTGGCCCGGGCATTGGGCCCTCGATCCGGACGAAAGTTCCCCCACCTACGGCAAACCCTTACCCGGGGAATTCGTATCCAATCAGGATATCTTTTTCATTGCCAGCGATAAATACAACGGAATACGTCCCGGTGCCGTGACCGCACGTTACGGTTACCCTGTGGGCATCGATATGGAAGTTAGTGGCTACAGTTATTCTACACCCTTGTACGAAAATGTGGTGTTCTTTAATATTAATTTTATTTTTCGCACCAAAGAACAACTGACCGACCCCAACAGTCGCTTTTATGATCCCAATCGTCATTTCTACGACGGGACCATCGACAGTGTGTATTTCGCCTTCTTTGTGGATCCCGATCTGCCGGGCCGCTACTTGGTCCCCGGCTCCAATTACCGTCAGGCCACGCCCTGGGCCGAAGACGATTACGGATTGATTTACGATTATGATGGCGATGGCAAAATCGATGTCTTTTTGGCCTTTGACAAAAAGGATTATTTTCAGGATCAGGTTTACCCCCAAAACGCAGGCCCCGTTTCCGCCTACGGAATCAATTTTTTCCGAACTCCCCTGGTTAATCCGTCCGACCCGAACAGTCCCGAATTGGGCATTACCGGCTTCCACTGGTTCGATCAGGACGAAGCCATGCGACCGTCAAAAATAAATGCGCAATGGGAAAAAACACTTTACGCCCTTTCCGCTGGTAAACCGCAACTCATGCCTCCGACCGAACGCCCCAAGTGGTTCCACGGAGATAATCCCAATCAGGACGATGTCTCTCTGCTAAAAGATTATCAGGAATCCTTCCCCGTGGGCAGTCGACCCGATATTCAGTTCTGGTTTAGTTCCGGTCCCTTCTCCATTTCTCCCGGCGACACCATCCCCATTCACATTGGCATCGTAGGAGCCACTCCAGACCCGGGACCCTTGGATGCCGAAGGATTTCCCACCAATCCGCCGGACGTTCGTTTTGCCTCCGTGTTCGAAGCCTTGCGCCAGGCCGATAGCCTGTACAAAAACAATTTCATCGGATTCCGGCCGCCCAAAGCGCCCACATTAAATGCCGTGGGCACCAAAGTCATCGATAAATACGATTTGCCCGTTGTTTACGGAGAAAACGGTAAAGTAACCTTGTATTGGGACGACAAGGCGGAAAAGTCATTCGAAATCATTACCCGCGAATACGATTTTGAAGGCTACCGCATCTATCGTACGCAGGCCGCAGTGGAAGGTCAGGGCCAGCCCGATTGGGGAACACCCATTTACGATTATTCCGGTAAAAACATCGTCGGATATCAACCCTTGGCTCAATATGATTTAATCGACCAATGGCAGGGGCCGGATCCTCTCAATCCCTTTTTTAATTTGGGTAAAAATAGCGGCTTACATTACACATTTGTCGATCGTAACGTCATCAACGGTGTGCGCTACCGTTACACCATCACCGCCTATGATCATCCCAATTTAAAGGCGGGGCAGCCCGCTCTGGAATCCTCTCGCGGCAACGATCCGCGACTCATTCAGACCGTCGACGTCATTCCGGGCCTGCAACCGCAGGGATTCGTCGGAGGAAGTGTCGATTCCAATGTGGTTCATCTCTCGGGAAACGCCACCGGTTACATCTTTGTGCAACCAATCGATCCCATGAATGTTAGCGGGCATACCTATCGCGTAACGTTTAAAGATTCCTTAACCGCACTTAAACTTGATATTTATGATGAAGATGCACAAAAATATCTGTTTACCGACTACGACAATATCTGGCAGGAAGCCGATTTACCCATCGCCCAACCACGTCCCATTTTTGATGGTATCGGACTTAAGATCATTAATCACAATGTGGTTGAAGAATTAAATCAAGGCTGGCAAAAAGTTACCGCCGATACTTCAACCTATCGGTTCGGGGTCTTGACCAAAACCGCGGATAACATCACCGCTCCCTACGACTATGCGCTTGTTTTCGGAGATTCCACTTCCAAGTTTGCCGCTTCCGGCAACGCCGCCTACGTTCCCTTTCAGGTCTTTAACATCACCAAAGACCCGCAAATGAAGCATCCGTTGAAATTGTTCGTACGCAATCCGGCGCTCCCCTGGCAAAGCGGCGATTTTATCTATTTCCTCGAACCGGATGTTCATCATAAAACCTGGACAATCACCATCGAATGGGATGCCGGAGCCAAAGCCCCCAATCCCGGCGATATCTATGTGTACCGCACCAAAAAACCGTTTAAGCAAGGCGATGTTTACGAAATACGTACCAATGCCTATTATAATGATACCAAACACATCGACTTAAGCGCTGTTAAAGTCGTACCGAATCCGTACATGGTGTACAATTTGGCCGAACAGGCCTCCACGCATCCCGACCGATTTACGCACGAACTGCGATTTACCCATCTGCCGCCTAAATGTACCATTAAAATTTACACGGTCAAGGGCGATTTGGTTAAAACGATTCGGCACAATGCCCCCACCATTGGGGAAGAACGTTGGAATTTGCAATCCGATGAAAATCTCGAAGTGTCTTACGGCGTGTATGTGTACACCGTAAAAACACCGGACGGTAAGAAAAAAATAGGCAAATTTGCCATTATTTGGTAAGACCTGAAAATCTGTTCATGTTAAAAGGACAGCAAATGAAAAAGAAATTGATATTAAAACGATTGGCCTTCGGGCAACGGACTAAATTTGTGTTAATGTTATTAATTGGAGGGATGCTTTGTCATGGCGCCATGGCCGGAGAGTTAACCAAGGTGGGCACGACAGCGGCCAATTTTCTCCAGTTGCGTGTCGGGGCCCGCGCCATTGCCTTGGGCGGCGCCTTTGTAGGGCTGGCCGATGATGCCAGTGCCCTCTACTGGAATGCCGCCGGTATCACCCACCTAACCGGTTTGCAGGTTTTTTATCAAAACAGCAGGCTTTACGCAGGATTAAAACACCAGACGTTCGGTTTAACGTACGCCCTCACTGCCCAGAATCATCTGGGAATTTTAGTCAATCATTTGGATATGGGCGTCATGCGGCAAACCACTTTGCAGTATCCGGAAGGGACAACCCAAAAGTTCGATGCGGCCTCCATGGCACTGGGCCTGACCTATGCCCGTCAATTAACCGATCGGGTCTCTTTCGGAGTAACGGCCAAGTACATTCAGGAACGCATCTGGCTGGAAGTGGCGCGCGGTTATGCCTTTGATATTGCCACCCTGTATGTCATCCCGGAAAAGGGACTGCGCATCGGAATGAATTTAAGTAATCTCGGCCCGGATATGGGCATCGGCAAGGCACCCCATCTGGAATTTTACAAACGGAAACCGGATGATTTCCCGGGTAGCCCCCAACCGAAATCCCAGCTTGCCACCAAAGAATTCCCATTGCCCTTGGCTTTCTCTCTTGGTCTCGCTTTGGATATTTGGGGACAAAATGCCCTGTTGTTTCCAAATGAAGAACATCGGCTTACAACTTCAATGAGTATTACCGACGGTTACGACAGCCCGTTACGGACAAATTTTGGTCTGGAATATGTTTGGCACGAAGTGTTTGCCCTGAGAGCGGGCTACTACCTGGGGTACGATACCGAAAACTACGCTCTGGGTTTCGGATTGAATATTTACAAATACGCAAAAATCAATTTGCAAATCGATTATGCCTGGATGAATTACGGCGATTTGGGCAGCATTAACACCTATGCTTTGCAATTTAGATTTTAAGCGCTGCGCTTTAGATGCGCGTCACCATAAAAAAAGAGCAGGAGAGTAATACGGCCCATGCACATTGTTAGCGCAAAAAACGAATATCCCGAAGTAACCTGGCAAGCTATCGTGGTGGGGGTATTTATCGGTTTGCTCATGACCGTGAGTTTTTCTTACGCCGCTTTGGTGCTCGGATTTTCCACCAATGGTTCGCCGGTTGCCGCCATTTTGGGCTGGGGCATCATGCGCTCGCTTTTTAAGCGCGGAACTATTGTGGAAAATAATATCATTCAGACCATTGCTTCCGGTATTAATACGGCCACGGCCGGAGTCATTTTTACGGTTCCCATATTGCTCATCCGCGGAGCTCCTTTTAATGTCTGGTGGGTGGGTGCCGCCACGGTGGCCGGGGCCATTTTAGGGGTTGGCTTCATCATCCCTATCCGTAAACAGATGATTGATATCGATCGTTTGCGTTTTCCCTCCGGTACGGCCATTGCTTCCATTTTACGTTCACCGGCCGAAGGCATGAAAAAATCCCGTTTACTCATCTATGGAGCCTTACTCTCGGCAACGGTTTACGTAATCACCCAATTCCCGCGGCTCGGCTTACCGATTCTGATCCCTTCTTCCATCGATTTGGGCCGGTTGCTGCATTTGCCCTCGTACATCAATAATGTCTGGGCCGTTTCTTTGCTGAGTCTGGGCATCGGTTTTATTGCCGGACGTAACGGCCTGTTCGTCCTGGCCGGAGGTATTTTAGCCTATTGGTTTATTACGCCTTTTATGATTCATTTGGCCTGGGTACCGCCGGAATTAAGCGGCACGCAAATCACCTCTTTTATTCATAGTAAAATGACCCGGCCCCTTGGCATCGGCATGTTGATCGGCGGATCGTTGATTAGCATCGTGTTAACCCTGCCGGCTATTAAAGCCACACTGAAAAGTTTCAACTTAAAAAAAATTAAAAATGAAACATACGACGAGTTGTCTATTAAAATTTTGTACACCGTTATTCTGGCCGCTTTTATTCTGTTCTTTTTAGCTGCCTATTTTACCTCTTCCATCGGTATTGTGGCCGCTTTAATTGTTTCTTTAGTGGGCACACTCTGGCTTTGGTTTGCCGGCATCATCGTTTCGCAAGCTACGGGCATGACCGATTGGACACCCATCAGCGGCATGTCGTTGTTAGCCGTGGCCATTTTAATGCTGTTTTTGCCTTCCGATCAAGTGGTTACGGCTGTCTTGATCGGGGCGGCCGTTTCGGTGGCCATTGCCGAATGCGCCGATATGATGCAGGACTTGAAGACCGGCTACCTGGTGGGCAGTCGTCCTTATCGCCAGCAGGCTTTACAACTGATGGTAGCCTGGATCGGGCCGGTGGTTTCCATTGCCGTGATGCTCCTCATCTGGAATAGCGGCGGTACCGATCCCTTAACCGGCCATAAATTACCGGGATTCGGTCCGGGTACCGATATCGAAGCACCGCAGGCCGTGGCTCTGGGCGCTACCATCGATAGCGTCATCAAAGGCAACGTACCCGTGCAAAAATATTTGGCCGGGGGCATTCTGGGCGCCTTGCTCTCTTTTTCGGGAATTCCCGGTTTGGGAGTTATCATGGGAATCGCCATGTACCTGTCCATTAAATACATTTTACCTTACGGATTGGGCAGCCTAATCTATTTGCTTGTGGCATGGAAATTTGGCAAAGAGTGGGCCGAAAAATGGGGCGTGCCCTTTGCGGCCGGACTCATTGTCGGCGAAGCATTACTCATTATTACTTTTGCCATGTTAACGGTTAGCGGAGTGATTGCAGGATGAATAAATACGTCGAAACATTCAATATTCTGTTGATGATAGCAAGCGTGATTGCCGCCTCCGTCTGGGCCGCGCACATTCCTCCGTTGTGGTTGCCCTTTGGTCTTGCCGTGGCCGTGCTGCTGTTTACCTTAACGGTGCATCGCAAAGGGACGAAAACGCGTCTGCAAACGGCCCGCTCGGAACACCATCCCTTGCATGTCTTCGGGGAAATGATTAGCGGCAGTTTGCATTTGGTTTCCGCTTTAATGCACAAGAATGAGATCACCCCCGAAGATGTCGATCGGCTGGAAGATTTGGTAGAAGCCAACACGACTCGCATGGAACGCATTCATCCTCAGCTTACGGAAACCCTGGGCATGAAGACGTTTATCGATCTTATTCTGCCTTTTGCCCGTTCCGAGCGTATGATTAACCGGGCCTTGTCGGCCATGATGGATGGTTACTTCGATGAGGCGAAAAGGGATTTGCAAGAGAGTCTTCCTTATTTACAAAAAAGCGAACGGATTTTAAAGGAAATAACCAAATTAAATCTTCAAAGTGAACCAATTAAATAAAAACGGGATGTGCCATGGCTACACCTAAAAAAGAGAACAAAATCGGGAAAAAGATTAAAGATACGCTTAATGCCTTTGGTATTACCGTCAAAGAGCTGTCCCGCAAAACGGGAATCGAAGCGCAAACATTGTACTCCATCATCAACGGGCACCACCAGGCCAGTGTGGAGAAGCTGGAAAAAATTTGTAAAACTCTCCACTTGAGCATGGATGCCCTATTGGATATGGAAGTGAATACCTTTCCCATTTTCCCTCAACAGTACGAAGAGAGCTTAAGTTACGCCCATTTTGAGGACGTGTGGTTCGGCCCTTCGGGAGGCGAACGCATTTCGGTTTCCCGTAATTTCAGTATCATGAACCAATCGGTGGAACTACGTCGCCAATTTCTGAAGAATATTTACGAAATTCCGGAAGATCGGCTGGAGCAGGCGATCAGTGCTTTTAAAAAACGCCAGGAGGTGATTAAACGAAAAGAGAAACGTCGTCTGGAAATCGTGGTGGAAAGTGAAGTGGTTGATTTCATCCACCAGCGGGAGCCGTTTGATCGGCTGGATAAGTCGTTGATTGTGGACTGTATCGAAAACATCATCGATCGCCTTAAAAACGAACCGCTGAATTTCGAGGTCATCCTCATCCCCCGTCAATTCTTTTTGGTAAATTACGAAATCATTAACCGTGAAGTTATTCTGTTTGACCTTGGGAGTGTCTTTTTTCGGCAAACCCATCCCAGCTTGCTGGAACATTTTTTGAATGAAGTACAGGATTTTAAATTCAAACGCGCTTCCATCGCTCAACGGGACCATGTACTGCAATTCTTAGAGGAGCACTTAAATGCAGCCAGAAAATAAACAGCAGGAAATTCTGAACACGATCCGGGACTTGATTCGCTTTCGTACGGTCGATGGCAATTTCAAAGAGTTTGAAAAAGCCGTGGACTATGTGCAGAACTTTTTCAAGAACACGCCGCTTTTGGTTCAAAAATATCGGTTCAACGGGTATCCGGCTTTGGTTATTGCGCGGTCCGGCAAAAAACATCCCCGCTTTTTTCTGCAAGGCCATTTGGATGTGGTGGATGGTAAAGACGAACAGTTTTTAGCGCGCATTCAGGGCGATGCCCTGTTCGGGCGCGGCGCCGTGGATATGAAAGGCTTCGATGCCGTGGCCATGCATTTGCTACGGGATTTGGCTCGTCAGGCGCCGCAGATTGATGCCGGTTTAATGCTTACCTTCGACGAGGAGATCGGCGGGCAAAACGGGGCGCAAAAGCTGGCCGAAATGGCATATTTCCCGGAAATTTTGATTAACGGCGACGGCGGTTACAATTACGCGGTCATCCATGCCGAAAAGGGCATTCTTAAAATCAAATTAAGCGCCAGCAGTGAATCGGGGCGCCATCCTTATCCCTGGGACGGACAAAACGCATTTGATTTGTTAGTCCGTGATTACCAAAAAATAATGCAGCTCTTCGAAAAACAAAAACTGGCTACGGAAGACAACAATTGGTACACCACCTACTCATCTTATGATATCAGGGTAGAAAATGAACCGTTCTTTGCCCCTCATCGCGCGGAGATGAAAGTGAATATTTATTTCACGGATGATTTAACGGCCGATGAAATGTTCGAACGTGTGAAAAGCGTGATTCGTTATTCCACCATCGAAAAATTGAGCGCCAGTGAACGGGTTTATTTGCCACCGAATGACGAACATGTTCTAAAAATGCGTGCCATCATGGAACGCCATTTCAGTCACCCCATTGAAATCCGTGCGGAAAACGGCTCTTCGGACGCCCGTTTCTTTACCAACAAGGGCTTTCCCATCATCATCGTCAAGATGCCGGGAGAAGATCACCACGGGCCGGACGAACGCCTTTTTATTTCCGGCTTGTTACCCATGTATCATTCGTTAAAAGAATTTTTGGGGTATTATCATGCAATCCGAGAGGACGTAAAAAATGAACAAGCTGCCACGTTATTTTAAAAGGCTGACCCTTTTTGCAGGATTGCTTATTTTGCTTTCCTGCCACACGGGCGGCCCGCAAAAAGTTGTGTACAAGGCGCAGGCGCTAAAAGCCCCCGTAGCCACACTCCAATTGGGGCCTTCCGTTTTTGTCCCGCAAATCATACTGCGGCAGCTTCATGTCTCCGAAGGCACTCCGGTTCGGGTGACCGTGAACCGCAAAAGCGAAGAATTACGCATTTACCGCCTGATCCGTCCCAGGGCCGGTTTCGCTTTGCACCGAAAATACCGCCAACAATTTGCCGTGGAATTGGGAAAAACCTATTCCCTGATTTTGCAAAAAATTCCGGCCGGTCAGGCCAGGCTTAAAGCGAAGCCGGTACGTTTTTGGGTGGAAAATTATCACGGAGACACCGCGCTGTGGAAACGTGTGGCCATCGGCGCACCGCACGGCGATTGCGATCTGGAAACCGGTGCGGTGGTGCATTACTTGCAGAAAGAATTTCATGTTCCGGCAACAGCCGCTTACGGCGGAAGGCTTTCCTACCACGGCATTTGGTACGATGTCAATCGACCCTTAATGAAATTGCCCAAAAAGGGCGGCGGGGTTATTCCCGAACGGGTTTGGAATGCCAAGGCCGAGAAAGTGTATCGTACCTATCAAGACAGCGTTTGGCGCAATAGCGGCCTGCATTTCGGGCAACGCTTCCGCTTTTTTACCAGTTTTCACGGTCATGATTTGACGGTGAAGTTGGCCAACGGTAAGGTAATCCAGCGCCCGGTGATCGAAGCGATGGGCATTGGTTTTAGTAAAAAAGATTTACGCAAAATCAAACGCTTTTACAATTCCCGTAAAAACGATTACTACGACAATCCGCCCATGTTGGTGTTCGGAAATTTGCCGGAAGATCGCGTTTATTATTATCAAAACATTCCGCTCAAATTTTTTTACAGCGGATTGGGTACGCGGGTGTACGGTTCTTTGCGCAGCGATCTCATTCGTTACGGATTGCATATCGAAACACCCAACAGCATGCGACTCGATCCGAAAGTGCAGCCGAAAACCGCACGCTTTTTGCACGATCTCTACCAATTTGTTCTGCAGGAAATTATTCAGCCCAAAGAAAACCGGCCTGACCTCTCAAAGTCCCTGCCCCCTGTTGCGCGGCAAATCCACCCCCGCATGATAACCGTTCCGGGCGGAGAATTTTTGATGGGAGCGCCACAAAGTGTAGGCTGGGCCAGCGAGCATCCCCAACATGCGGTGCGGGTTTCGCCCTTTAAAATAGATGCCTATGAAGTTACCAATGGGGAATTTGCCCGTTTTTTGAACCGCTGGTTTAAAAAGGGGCTGTTGGTTGTGGACAGCGGTCTGGTCAAAAACGCCCGGCATCCGGCGGAAATTTGGTTTCGTACCAGGGAAGCCGCCCCCATGAGTGAAATTTCCTTTAACGGTCGGGAATTTCAAGTGCTTAAAGGACGGGACGTATTTCCCGTGATTTACGTGAGTTGGTACGGGGCCAACGCGTTTGCTCTGGCCCAGGGCAAACGTCTGCCCACGGAAGCCGAATGGGAAATGGCCGCTTCCTATGATTTTAAAACAAAGCACAAATATCTTTACGCCTATTCATCCGACAAAATCGACGAAAAACATTGCAACTTCCAGGACAGTCACGATCCCTTTGAATATGTTTCCGGTGCGGCTACCACACCGGTAAACTATTATTCCGTCGGCTCTCCCGAGGGCGTGTACGGAATGTCGGGCAATGTCATGGAATGGTGCTCGGATTATTATCAATACGATTATTACAAAAAGAACAAACAAAAAATCTGGGACAACCCGCAGGGGCCGGCAAAGGGGACCATGCGCACGGTGCGTGGCGGCGCCTGGAATCTGGAGCCGTGGATCGGCCGAACCACCTTTCGTCTGGGAATTAGTCCCAAAGCCACGCTGGTCAATGTAGGGTTTCGTTGTGCCCGATCGCTGGCAAATTAAAGGAGAGCGCATGTCCGCTTTTTTTAAAACGATTGTCCCATTACTATTTTTGCTGTACGGTTTTGCTTTGCCCAAAGCGGTAACTCAAAAGCAAGCCTTGCGTGTGGCAAATACGGTTTTGCAAAGAGAAAAAGAATTCGCGGGCCACGGTCCCTTTGCGGTTGGCGAAATACGTAAAATTGCTTGCTCGGCCCCAACGGATTCTTTGTACCTCGTTTCGCTTAAACCGCGGGGCTTTTTGCTGCTGAATGCCGACGACCGATTAAGGCCGCTGATCGGCTATTCGCGGCAAAATACTTTTTCCGGCGGGGCAACGGTACGGCTATTATTGGAAAAAATAGTGCGGGTGCAACGTCGCGTGGCTCTCTTCGATACCCGCTGGGTGCAAAAAAATCGCCTGAACTGGCGCTCGTTATCAAAAGGCGGTAGCCCGGTTTTGGCCAAAACGAGCGGGGACAGCGTGTATTATTTTCCCACGCCGGTTTGGGGCCAGGGCATGGTGAACGGCGTGTACGTGTTCAATTATTACACGCCGAATCACTGGTCGGCCGGATGTGTGGCCACGGCTCTGGCCGAAGTATTGGCCTTTTTCCGGTGGCCGCCGGTGGGAACCGCTTCTCATTGCTACACGGAAAACGATGCCGGCCAACTGTGCGCCGATTACCAAAATACCCATTACGATTGGCCTGACATTCTGCCGAAATACATCAATGAGCACACCACAGCGCAGCAGCGCCGCGCAGCGGGATTGTTGACTTACCATGCGGCTATCAGCGTGAATATGGATTTTTCGGCCAACGGTTCAACGGCCAATGTGTCTAACGTTCCCTATGCCTTGCACCATTATTTTCGCTTTAGCGGTCATTACAAATCGGCCGGAGAAACCGATTTTTGGACGGAGCTTATCCATAACATGAAAGATGCCCGTCCGGCGATTTTGGCCATTTCCCGTTCCAGCGACGGATTCGGCCATGCGATTGTTGCCGACGGCTATTCCGAACACAACGGGTTATTCCATTTGAATATGGGCTGGAACGGCAGCGATAACGGTTGGTACGATATTCGCGGCGATTGGAACGTGAGTGGCTACGACATCGTCAACGGAGCCACCAAGGGCATCGTCCCCAGTCCCATGATTTGTCCCGAGGTAACCATGCTTTCTGCCAGGCAGTTTATTTTAAGCTGGCGTGTCAGCCGCTACCAGAAAGCCTGCTACTACCAGGTGCAGCAGGCTCAGGCTGCCGGCGGGCCCTGGACCACCCTTGCGGAAGCGGTGACCGATACCTTTTTGCAGATCAGCGTACCGCAAATATCGCGCTATTACTATCGGGTACGTGCGCGCCGGGACGATATTTGGTGGGATTGGTCGGCCGTGCAGTCGGTTAGTTTGGGCGGCCCGCGCTACCTGACCTTTAATGTGGACATGCGTTACCAGACCCTGACGCAAGGCGACAGCGTAGTTTTGCGCGGTAATGTGCCGCCGCTGAAAGGAAGTGTAAACAGTCGGGCTTTGCAGGATGAAGACGGCGATTCGGTTTATTCTCTTACCTTGCCCTTTGACGTGGCCTATGTGGGACATGAATTGTTGTACCGCTTTGCCATTGCCGGTGCCGCCGGTACGCATCTGGAATCCTTTAACCGGAGCTATGTGATCGGAGCTCAGGAATACCAGAATTTGGATACGGTTTTTTTCGATGATTACACGGCATTGGCTAGGCAGGATTTGCTTCCCGAGCATAGCCGATTGATCGGTAATTTCCCCAATCCCTTCAATCCGGTTACGTTCATTCGCTATCGCATTGCCAAAGAGAAAGGGCGCCCTTCCGTGCATGTCCGGCTGACGATTTACAACGTTTTGGGACAAACCGTAGCGCGATTGATCGATAAGAATCAATCGGCCGGAGAATATCGCGTTCGTTTCCGGGCCGACGGTTTACCGGCCGGTTTGTATTTTTGTCGCTTACAGACGGATGATTGCAGCGGAGTGCGTAAGATGATTTTAATCAAATAAAATGAGTAACAGATAAAAGGCTTTAACAACCTTAAAAAAGGAGGGTAATCAATGAATAAGATTGTTACCGTACTCATCTTGCTTTTAAGCATGGCCTTTTTGTGGGCGCAAGAGAATTTGAGTAAGGTGTGCGAAGTGGACTATTTTAACGCCACCCGTTACAGCGGGGGACGCAACATCGCGCGTACACCTTCCGGAAATGTGGTGGTGGTTTTCGAACCCGGGGCCAATTACACCAACGGCAGTCAGGATATTCATTACGCCATTTACAACAGTATTTTCGGTAGTTGGGATGTGGCTAAACTGAGCAATTCGCCTTCCAATGCCGCCGGAACACCGGCCATTGTTTCCGATCCCGATTCCAATGTTTGCTATGCCGTGTGGAAGCAAAAAAACGAAAGCGGCGACCGCGATTTGATGTTTTCCAAATTGACCTTTCTCGATCCCTACACGAGCACCTGGAGTGAACCCGTGGTAGCGGACAACGTGAACACCAATACCGGCGTGTGCACCGTGGATATTGCGGATAACGGCGTCCTGTTCGGTTTGTTTTCCGTCTGGGATAAGGGCCTGAACTATCCGGCCAACATCTATTGCAGTCGTAGCGAAGACGGCGGAGCAACCTGGACAACCGACAATTTAACTTCGGAATTTCCCACGCCCAATGAACTGCCTTTCGAATGGATAGATGTTTCCTTAGCTCCCGGTAAAAACGGGGTCATGTATGCCGCCTGGGAAGACAAACCCAAGGAATTGACCAATTCTTACGAAATTCTGTTCACCAAATACACGCCGGGACAGGGTTGGGAACGCCCGCAGGTTATTACACCCATCGTGGAAGGGGAAGCCTTTTTGCAACACTATGTGGATGGCTGTACGCCCCGTCCGGGTGCCGTTTCCGTTTACGAAATGGGGCCTGCCTCGTACAAGTTCGCCGGAGAAAGCTCGGTTATTTATTACGATAACGGGACTTCGGAAGCATTGTCTTGCATGTTCAATCCCTACTACATCGTTCCGCCCGAAACCAAAGATCAATGGGTAGCGGATGTGGTTCATTTTTTCAACCTGAATTCGGGTGACAGCATCTTGTTTGTGGATGATGACAATAAGTACAATAACGAAAAGATCATGACCGATGCCCTGGATAAGATGAACGCCCCTTACACGACATTCGATTGCGGTAATCTGGACGGCATGCCCGAACGGGTTCCCGACGCCGATTTGTTGAAACGCTACGCTCTGGTTATCTGGTTTACCGGTGATGACTACAACGGCAATTTGGCTTTTTGGGATATCAACGATACGCTGAACACGGATTTGAAAAATTACATGGATACGCAAGGTAAAAAATTGTGGGTCATCGGACGCGATTGGATTTACGATCGCTACGGAGCGGCTCCGGATACGTTCCGCACGGGCGACTTCATGTACGATTATCTGGGTATTGCTTCCTACGATTGTCAATCCTGGGCAGACGACGGCAAGACCGGAGTTTCCGAACTGGATTTGGTGAGCGACAACGGCTTGCAAATGACCGATATCGAAAAATTATCCTGGGGGAATGCCGGTATTTGGCAGGGCAAGGTATCCATGGCCAGCGATCCCGCGGGCAATGTGCACATCGTGTACGATCAGGACAAGGGCAAGCACGTATTTTACATGATGTTCGACGGTACGAATTGGAGCGATCCGATCCAAATCGACGCCACGCCCGATTCCGTACCTATCGTGCGCCCCAACATTGCTTGCGATCCCAATTACGGCTTGTACGTTGTCTGGACTCAGGCCACGGGCAAGGACACGGTGGAAGGTAAGGAAAAAACGGTGTACAATGTCTTCTACGCGACTTCGCCCGACGGCGGCAAAACCTGGAACGCTCCGCAGCAATTAAGCCAAACCACCGTGGCCGATGCCAAAGGCTATTCCGTAAGAAATCCGACCATTGGCGAACAGGTGCGTAAACCCATTGAAGGCGTGTTCGAAGGCGGTGCCGATGTGGTGTGGACGGAATACAATCCGGAATCGACTATGGGATATTACATCATGTACGCACGCATCCCGTATGTGGGTACCTTAACCTCCATCGATCAGGGCAAAAGCGGGCATCCGTACACGTTTGCCTTACGCGCCAACTATCCCAATCCGTTCAATCCGCAAACGACATTGCGCTTCGAAATTCCCCGACAGAGTCGTGTGCGTCTGGAAATTTACAACGCCCTGGGGCAAAAGGTGGCCACATTGATCGATGAGATGATGAAGGCCGGAAGCTACCGGAAAACCTGGCAGGCAGGAAGCATGCCCAGCGGAATCTATTTTGCCCGTTTAAAAGCCGCAGGCAGGGAAGCGGTTCAAAAAATGATCTTGCTTAAGTAGAAAAGAAAAAAGGGTCATTGCATGAAACGCCATGACGCGCGCTGGGGGGCTTGCGAAACAAAGCGTTTTTTTGCAATGACCTCCTTTAAATTAAACAAAATTTTATTAAAGTGAAATGTTTAAGTAAAGGAGAAAAGATGCGAAGAACTTTTGCTTATTTAATGGTAGGAATGTTCCTTTTGTTAAGCGTACATTCCGTTTTTTCGGGTACGCTCAAAATCCTTTTAGTGGATGATGATAATTATTCCAGTCCGGATCATCTGCCCTACATCGAACAGGCCATTACCGATGCCGGTTACACCTACGATCTGTTCAATGCACAGGATAGCGCCCGTTCGCCCGATGCGGCTCTCATGTCGCAGTACAATCTGGTGTTCTGGTACAATGCCAATGACGGTGTGGGCGGTTATTTTTGGGACGGCCGCGACACCGTAAATACCCAGATCGTTTCCTATTTAAATCAGGGCGGCTGGATGTGGATCATGGGCAACGACATTATTTACGATCGATACGGCGGCGCTCCGGATACGTTTTCTACCGGCGATTTTTTGTACGATTATTTCGGTTTGCAGCGCTACGACGTACAATCCAAAAAAGATGACGGCGGAAGCGGTGTGCCCATGCTCATTCGCGTGCCCGGGCAGGATGTGGCTTCGGCTCCGGACACCATTCGGTGGAAATATTCCGGCCTGTATTATGTGGACGGTTGTACGCTGCGCCCGGAAGCACAGGCCGTGTACAACATGGGCGACGATTCCTACGTTCTGGCCGGTTACACGTCCGCTTCGTTTTACGATAACGGAACGTTCAAAGCGTTCGGCTGCTATTTTGATGCCTATTACATTAAACCGGAGGAAGACCGCACCACCTTGTTCAAAAGCGTTTTGGATTATTTCGCCTCACAATTGGCGCCGACTTTTCCCCCGACGGAATTTTCTTTGCAGCAACCGGAGAACGGACGTTGGTTTGCCGTAGGCCAGGCCGATGATTTCGTGCATTTTAGTTGGGAGAAAAGCAGTGACCCGGACGGGACACCCGTAATCTATCGCTTGTATTTGGGAACCACGGCGGATGTCTCGGAAAGTTCAGTTCTGGAAATGGATACTTCGGCCACGGCGGTGGATATTTCGAATCGTGATTTGCAAAATTTAGTGGCCGTCGGCGATACGCTTCACCTGTATTGGAGCGTGCGGGCTAAAGACGGAGAGGGCGAAACCACCTGGGCCAGCGATACATTTGCCGTTACTCTGGTGAATATCGAAAATCAGCCACCGAGCGCGTTTCATTTGCAGCAACCGGAAGACGGTGCCTCGTACGCGGTTACCAATATGACGGATAGTTTGGTGTTCTCATGGCAAAGCAGTAACGATCCGGAAGGCGGGACGTTGCAGCAGACCTTTTACTATTGGAGCAGCGGAGAAGGCGCCTTTCACGAAATGCTTTCTGTGCCCCAGGGGGAACATTCCGCTGCTCTGAGCAACGAACGCTTGCTTTCTTTGCTCGGCGGACAGGATAGCCTGCGCCTGCTGTGGACAGTGGTAGCAAGTGATGTCTTTGGCGCCGAAACCGCTGCCGATACGTTTGCCGTGGTCATCATCAATCAATACAATGTGATTACTCAGGGCCCTGAGTTGCAATATCCGGTGAATCATCATCATTTCTTTTTCCGTCAGGGCGGAGCCGCCGAACTGCATTTTTCATGGAAACCGGCTCAGGCCTATCACAATCCTTTGTACACCGTGAAAGTTCGGGACGAAGCCGATAATGTCGTGTTGCAAAGCGATACCACGGGCACAGAGACAACGCTGAATTTTGCTCCCGTGCTTGATGCCCTCACGGCCGATACGGTGAACTTCACGTGGAATGTAACCGCCTCTCTGACCGATTCGGTCCATCAAATGGCCGTTAACGGGCCTTACACTCTTACCTTCGTGCGTCAGGTGGCCAAAGTAATGGTGGTGTTCGATGACAACCACACCAATCACAACGATATCATTCGGGATGCTTTGAACGATCTTAATCTGGATTACACGGATTTTGATTGCGGAAACGACGGCAGCGATCTCCCGGCCCAGATTCCCACTTTTGATCAACTGAAAGCAAACGATCTCGTTTTTTGGTTCACGGGCAATGACGGCAAGGGATTGGCCCTGTGGAACGGACACGACACGTTAAACACGGATTTGCAGCACTATCTGGATAACGGTGGCAAATTATGGGTGGCCGGAATCGACTTCTTGTACGATTTGTACGGCGGCGCGCCGGATACGTTTCAGGCCGGTGATTTCGTCTTCGATTATTTGGGCATTAGCAGTTACGACGCCCAGTCCAAAAAGGACGACGGTGGTAAAGGGTTACCAATGGCCATTTTAGACCGCAATGATGCCCCGCAGGGTTTGGAGAGCATCGACACCTTGCTCTGGAAATACAGCACTCTGTGGTACGTGGATGCCATTACCCCGGTGGAAGGCGCCAAGGTGGTCTATCGTATGGGGCCGGCCGATTATGCTCTGGCCGGTGATCCGGTTTTTATCTGTTACCAGACGCCGGATTTCCTGACTTTGACCACGACCTTTAATCCGCGGCAGTTTAAGGAAGACGAGCATCGTAAAATGTTAAAGCACTTTTTGTTCGACGGATTGAACTGGATGCAACGGCAAACCTTAACCGCTCTGCCCGGCAAAGAGACCGTCCTACCCACGGCTTTTACCATCAGCCAGAATTTTCCCAATCCGTTTAATCCCACAACGTCGATTCCCGTGGCCTTACCGGCAACAGGAAAGGTGGCCTTAACGATTTACAACGTTCTTGGGCAAAAGATTGTGCAAAAGGAATATCGCCTAAGTGCCGGCCGTCATCTGCTCAGGGTAAACGGCTTGAATATGGCATCCGGGATTTATTATTATCAGGTCACTTTCAAGAAACATTCTCTTACGGGTAAGATGATTTTGCTCAAATAATGACGCATGGTTCCCGATCCCTCGCATGCAAATGAGGTGTGCGGGGGATTTTATTTGGATGAAACGGTTCTTGTTAAGAAAAGTGCCAAACTGGTGGTCGCTAACGGTGCCGATTTTAAGGTTAATAATGGCAGCTGAACTGTTTGAAAGTATATGCCGCTTTCGGCTGTACCAGAATTATCCCAATCCGTTTAACAGCGTCACAAGCGTTAAATTTGACTTGCCTTTTATCAGCGATGTGGAATTAACCGTATTTAATGTGCTCGGTCAACAAATCATCAAGGTGAAAAAGGCGCAGCTTGCAGCGGGAAGTCACGTCATCCGTCTGGATATGAATCGGCAGGCTTCGGGTCTCTATTTTTATCGTCTTAAAGCCGGACGCCGGAAAGCCATTAAAAAACTTTTGTTAGTTAAGTGAAGCTTTTATTAAATTGTAAAGCATTTGCGGATTTTAAAATGGTGTCGTTTCGTCAAAGAATTAACAGGAAAGGATTTTAGTGCATGACCCGAACAACAGTGGATTTGGAAAAGATTGCGCAAGGTAAAACGATTGAATTCATCGATTTGAAAGTTTGTGACCTGCAAGGACGCTTACACCATTTGTCGTTGCCCTATTCCGAAAAAACCATGCAAATTTTAATGCAAGACGGAGTCGGGTTCGACGGTTCCAGTTACGGATTTAAACGCGTGGAAAACAGCGATATGATCATGAAACCCGATTTAGAGACCTGCATGATCGATCCCTTCCGGCAGGCCGTAACGCTGAGTTGTTTTACCAGAATATTCAATACCGATGCCCATAATACACCCTATCGCTACGATCTGCGCAACATGGCCCAACGCGCCGAACAGTTGCTGCAAAAATACGGCATTGCCCACGCCTCCATGTGGGGGCCGGAATTTGAATTCTATATTATGAAAAATGTGGAATTCAAAACGGCGGCTCATCATGCTTACATTAAGATCGATTGCGAAGAGGATTTTAGCGCCAACGGGTATCACATTGCCAATCCTTCGGATTTGTACGACGATTTCAGGGACGAAGCTTCCCGTTTATTGCTAAAAGCCGGCATTCCGGTAAAATATCATCATCACGAGGTGGGCAATTGCGGGCAGCAGGAAATCGAAACCTTTTTTAATCCTTTGCTTAAAACTTCGGACAATATTTTGCTTACCAAATACATCCTGCACAATTTAGCGGCGGAAAAGGAACTGCGTGTTACGTTTATGCCCAAGCCCATTTACAAACAGGCCGGATCCGGCATGCACGTGCACACCTTTTTGGTAGATGAAAACGGAAAGAATCGTTTTTATGCCCGGGAAGGGTATGCGCATCTCAATCAAACCGCTTTGTATTACATCGGCGGTGTGCTCAAACACGCACCGGCTTTAAGTGCGCTCACCAATCCCACTACCAATTCCTACAAACGTTTGGTGCCGGGGGTCGAAGCACCCACAGCCATCAACTTCGGCCAGGCCAATCGCGCTAGTTGCGTGCGCATTCCGCGTTACGTCAAGGATCCCCAGCAGACGCGCTTCGAATACCGCCCGCCGGATGCTATGGCCAATCCTTACCTGGCTTTGACGGCCATTCTGTTAGCCGGAATCGACGGGGTCATCAACAAAATCGATCCGATTAAAGAGGGTTTCGGCCCGTACGAAGCGGATGACTATAATCCCAAAATCGAAATGCACTACTTGCCCTTCAGTTTAAACGCCGCTCTGGAAGCTCTGGAAAAAGATTACCAGTTCCTGTTGCGCGACGGGATTTTCGATATCGAACTTATTGAACACTGGATTAAAGTGAAAAACGATGAATTCAATCGGGTTTCCAACTGGCCCAATCCGGTGGAATATCGTCTGTATTTTGATATGTAATTTCAGCCTGAAAAAATTTAATCTGTCGGATCAGGCACAATGCCGCGCGGTTGTGCCTGATTTTATTCCTTAAAAATAAGCCGTCAACTTTCTCATTTTTCTTTTGACATAATTAATCTTTTTTATTAAAATACAAATAAGCGAATAAAATAGAATTTTAAATATGTTTTATTTAATTCCAAAATCTACTACAAGTGCTTTTTTCCTGTTCCGATTGCATGTTTACGGAAATAAATACAAAAAATAAAATAGAAAACAGAATTTTTAATAGTTCATTACAATTCATAGTACTATTTTTTCATCAATTAAAGGAGGTGTTATGAGGGGTTTATTTACTATCCTAACTATCTTGTTTTTTACTTTCTGTCTGACGGCTTCGTTGCAGGCGCAGGATCCGGATTACGTGGCCGACGGGTACAGCAAAGTATTGACGATCAACAAGTTCGAGAATGCCACGCATTGGCCGATTGTAGCTGACGAAGTTCATGCCGGATTCGATTTGGACAAAGACGGCAATCAGGAATTTATCGTTTTGGCCGACAATTCCGATCCCAACGGCCCGACCGGTGCCGGTTGGGAAGATGGACACTCTATTTTCGTCTATGAATGGAATCCCACCAGCAGTCAGTATGAACTCATGTGGTCATGGGCCGACACGTCATTAAAGACGGGCGGTGCCAGTTTCCCCACGATGGCCGTAACCGATTTGGATGGTGACGGTAACCAGGAAATCACACTGGGTATGCCCAGTGGTTCCGGATGGCCTGCACCCGATGTAAGCCCGACGGTTTTCTATGTCTTCGAATTTGGAGATGAAGGTTTGCCCACCGAGCCTACTGCCACCTGGACGGCAGAAACTGGGCCCGGTTCCAATACGCGTCCTTCGGCCATGGCAGCTGCCGATATTGACGGTGACGGACAGGAAGAAGTGGCCGTAGCTTTTCGTAAATTCAGCGATGCCGGTACGAACGACGCTTTAATGATCTTCTCGCTGGATGGGGAGTTCATGGGCGATTTTACCCAGTTCAAGATCGAGATGATCGACACGACCGGTGACTGGGGCAGTGTGTATGCTGCTGACATTACGGACTTGGACAATGACGGCAATTTGGAAGCCTATTTTTCCACGGATTACCACACCATTTATGAAGCGACCGGCCCCGATTCTTACAAATTGTATTACGAAGAAAAACCCAAATACGGTCCCTGGACGATTCAGGCCACGGCTCAATGGGATATTGATGGCGACGGTACCAATGAACTTGTTTTCGGAAAAACAAACGGTTCGTTGTGCATTTTGCACGGAATCAAAGATTTGGCCAACATCGACTCCACCAACGAAGCATTAATCAAGGAAGTGGAACCCGGTGGTTGCCGCGGGTTAACCGTTGGCGATTATGACGGTGACGGCAAGACCGATATTTTTATGGGCGGCAATTATGCGGGTAGTGTATGGCGCATCAAATACAAAGGTGGCGATATTACCGATTCCTCCAGCTATTCGTTTGAAAAGGTCTTCCAGGACACTACACCCAGCGGCGGTGCACGTGTTTATTCGGTTTCATTTCCCGGTGACTATCTTTCCACCAAAGAAGGCGGCAGCAAGGTTAACGACATGAATAAAAACGGTCAGCCGGAATTGTTGATTGCCTACGAAGACGGCGATTCTCTGCAAAATTGGATTGTCATGCTCGAAGGTAACGGCGTAACGGGTATTGAATTGAATCCTGGTGAACAGGTTTTGAATACCTACACCTT
Source organism: uncultured Caldithrix sp. (assembly GCA_964532875.1). GTDB lineage: Bacteria > Calditrichota > Calditrichia > Calditrichales > Calditrichaceae > Caldithrix. The sequence goes on from CAZHIZ010000001.1 coordinate 63,227, forward strand.
GAATCAAAATTATCCCAACCCGTTCAACCCCACGACGGCCATTTCTTTTACCATTCCCAAGGCCCAACATATTTCTCTGAAGATTTACAACATGCTCGGTCAGGAAGTGAAGACCTTGGTTGATGACGATTTGAATCCCGGAAGCTATTCCAAAGTTTGGGACGGCACCAATAATATGGGACAGAATGTGCCCAGCGGGGTTTATGTGTATACCTTGCAAGCCGGTCAGCATAAACTGAGTAAAAAGATGACGCTGATACGCTAAGCGTAACTCTGGAGAAAAAAGGGAGATTTTTTCTCCCTTTTTTTTGTGCTTGGTGTTTTTTTGTTTAACATATTCCTCTGCCAAAATTTGAGGTGTGTTAGGAGGTAATTTTAATGAATAACAAATTAATGCTCTTCATCTTTATTCTATCTTTTTTATTGAGTAGTGCCTTTGCCGCCACAACGGGTAAAATTGTAGGGCGGGTAACGGATGCAGCTACCGGCGAACCTCTGGCGGCAGCGAACATCGTTATTAAAGGCATGCCCCTGGGTGCAGCTACCGATCTGGACGGTTATTATGTGATATTAAATGTTCCTCCCGGGGTTTACACCTTGCAAGCCATTTATGTGGGCTACTCGGTGAGCGAAGTAAAAAATGTGGAAGTGAAAGTCGGATTAACCACTACCATCAATTTTAAATTAAAAGAAGCCAGTTATGAAGGCGAAACCATTGTAACGGTTGCGGAACGCCCTTTAATTCAAAAAGACGCTACGGCTACGGCGGCCGTAGTTACCGCCCAGGAAATGAAAGCTTCTCCGATCGAGAATTTTACAGATATTGCTCAAATTAAAGCCGGCGTTAACGTGGGCCCGGACGGCGCCTTGCACTTTAGAGGCGGGCGCTCCTCGGAAGTGGCTTATATCGTCGATGGTATCCCCGTAACCAATGCCATCGACGGGGGAATGTCCATGGATGTTTCGACCAATGCCATTGAAGAGCTTTCATTGATTACCGGTTCGTTTAATGCGGAATACGGGCAGGCCATGTCGGGTGTGGTCAACATCGTGACCAAGGAAGGCGGTTCCAAGTTTAGCGGTAATGTTTCCGTGCATGCCGGTGATATCGTAACACGCCCCCAAAACAGTAAATATTTTTTACCGGAAATAAAAAAGATCGATCCCCTTAACACCGTCGATACGCGTTTCGGCCTTTCCGGCCCGTTATTCAAAGACCGGGTAACATTTAATGTTTCCGGTCGTTATTTGCGAGACAACGGTTACCTGTACGGACAGCGTATTTATGATACACGCAATATCTTTTTTTCCAATGTTACCGGCGACAGTGCCTATGTTTCGCTCAATTCGCAAAAACGTTTCAACCTGCAAAGTAAATTGAAATTTCGCCTGACCAATTCCATCGATTTTTATTTTACGACTCTGTATGAAAACAGAAAATACCAAAACTATAATCACCGCCGGAGCAAAGTTCCGCAAGGGATCCCGTGGAATTTCGACAATTCGTTGCAGTTTATCGGTAAAATCAATCACCAATTCAGTTCCAAGGCTTTCTATTCTTTAGCAGTAGGTTTTCTGAATAGAAATTACAAATATTATCTTGATAAAGATCCGTTCTCTACCAAATATGTGTGGAGCGGTTACAGTACGGGCCAATATTTTTATCCCGGCGGAACGGATAATCATCGCGTGTTTGAAGATCAAAAACAATTAACGCTCAAATGGGATTTGACCTCCCAGATATTAAAAAATCATGAAGTGAAAACCGGGCTGGAATTCAAGTACCTTTCGCTGGCCCGTCATTCCTATTATGTGGATCCGGACCGCCGCGACGAACCGTATGTGGACGCCAATCATAACGGCATGTACGATCCGGGAGAAGAATTCACCGATATTAATTTCGACGGCAAATGGAATCCGGCCAGAGACGACAACGGCGACGGAATTCCCGGGAATATTATCGAATTACAAGGGTGGACGAATGACAAATGGCACCGCTATCCCAAGGAATTTGCCTATTATGTACAGGATAAAATCGAATTGAAAGATATGGTCTTGAATGTGGGTTTGCGTTTCGATTATTTTGAACCGGACGGACACGTTTTGGCCGATCCTACCGATCCGGATATCAATTCGCCCATCAAAAACGAAAACATTTGGAAAGATTACGGGACGGACGGCATCCCCAATACGCACGATCCCGACGGTACCGAGGGTAACGGTGTGCAGGATCCGGGAGAACCCATTGTTACTTTGCAGGAAAGGGAAAAGTATTGGTACAAAGATGTCAAACCCAGCATGCAGCTAAGTCCGCGTATTTCGTTTGCCTTTCCCATTTCGGCAAACGGTAAGTTGTTCTTTTCCTACGGACATTTTTTCCAATTGCCGCCCTATCGCTTTTTGTACACCGATTACAATAATCACGTAAAACCCGGTTTAATTCGTACAGATATGGGAAATCCGGCCCTGAAGCCTCAAAAGACGATTAGCTACGAGGTGGGTATTGAGCAACAATTAATGCCCGGTGTGGCCGGTTATTTAAAAATCTACCAACGCGATATTCGCAATATCATCGGACAAAAGATCATTATTTTGCCCAATACCGATGCCTATGCCCTTTACATAAACCATGATTACGGGCGCGTGCGCGGTATTAATTTTAGTGTGGTCAAACGCTTCTCCAGTCATTTTTCGGCAACGATCGATTACACTTATCAAATTGCCGAAGGAAATGAATCCAGTCCCACGGCTACACGAACTAAGTTCCGCTTAAAAGAAGAAGCCATTAAGAAAATCGTGCCGCTCGATTGGGATCAAACCCATACGCTTCGATTAAACGGCATGTATTCCAAACCGGAAGATTGGATGGTCAGCATGATCGGGCGCATCGAATCGGGATATCCGTACACACCTATGGGAATCAATGAAATTGTCAAGATTTCGGAAGAAAACAGTGCGCGTAAAATTCCCATTATCAAATTCGATTTAACCTTGCGTAAATACTTCAAATTGCAGATGGCCGATACCAAATATCTCTTTTCGGTTTATGCCAAAGTGTACAACTTGTTTGATCGGTTGAATGAAAAATACGTTTGGGATTCGACAGGACGCGCCACGTACGGTTTAGGCTTGTTCGGCGGTAAATTCGATGAAGATTGGCAGCGCAGACCGCATTGGTTCTACAAACCGCGTGAAATCTTTTTAGGCGTTGAATTTAGTTTTTGACAGCTTTGGTGGAGGAAAATCATGAATAAAAATAAAATCGTTGCGTTCATTCTGATACTCTTTGCATTTTTAAGCCTTTCCCCGACGGCTTATGCCCAAAATGCGCCGCATGTTCGGAAGCTGATGAAATATTGGACGCAGCAACAATTTGAAAATTGGGGTAAGTGGAATCATAAAGTCCAATTGCTCAAATCGGCCGGTGCCGCCGATCGGCGACAGGGCATCATGGACGGAAATAAAATAACCACTGTGTTTTACAATTACGGCTCCATCGGCCGTCCCAATACCGAGCCGTCGATCGAATGGCCCAGCGGCAGCAATCATGGTTACGCTTATGAATTCGGGCCGCTGGTTGGTGCCGAAGTGGTGGACATTTACGGCGACACCGTACACATCATTTCCGATGCTCTAATCGACGGCGGCGATCGCGCGCCCAGTGGCAAAGTTTGGGGATGGCAGCCGCTGCCGCAGTATTTGAATCCGACGGCTTCCACACCGGCCATGAGTAACAATCCGGCCAGTTGGCCGCAAACCATGTCGCCTTCGAATCCGTTTTACAATCCCAATGCCACCGGACCCGACGACCGCTTTTTATGGCCTGGCGTACACAAGCAAGGCGAAGTTTCGGCTGATCTGGAAGCCTATTGGGTCATGGACGATCGGGATAATGATGAGTTCGCTTATTATCCCTTTATTAACGATTCGTCACGGCGCGGTTTAGGTGTTCAACTGACCTGTCGTCTAATGCAATTTGCGGCCACTCCGGCGGAAGATATCATTTTTTACATCATTAAAATCGAAAATGTCAGCGACAAACCCTTGAAAAAAGTGGTCGTCGGGATGTACGGCGATCCGCATATCGGCGGCCCGGGTGATTTTGCCGATGATATGGCCGGATTCGATCGGGAAAAGAATATGGTCTTTTCCTGGGACAAGGAAGGTTCCAGTAACGATTTTGGCATTCCCTGGGACGAGTTGGGTTGGTTGGGATTTAAATTCTTGGAAAGTCCCAAAGACAGCCTGGGTAATCAGTTGGGCTTAACCAGCATGACCGCTCCGGTGTACGCTTCGGCCGAAGCGACACCCTCCAATGATGACATTATGTGGAAGCAGTTGACCCCGGGGCAGTTCGACGAAAACAATATCATTCAGGAATCGGACAATGTTTTCCTGTTCGGTTCGGGATACTTTTCGCTGGCACCGGGTGAATCGCAACAATTTTCCGTTGCCATTATCCTGGGCAAGGGGAAGGACGATTTATTTGCCAATGCCGAAATTGCTCAGGAAATTTACGATTTGAACTACAAGTTCACCAAGGCTCCGGATCCGCCGCACGTTACGGCCGTACCGGGAGACGGGGAAGTAACGTTGTATTGGGATACGTCCGCCGAAAATGCCTATGACGATTTCTTTAAAGCGTATGACTTCGAAGGATACAAAATTTACAAGAGCACGGACAAAGGACAAACCTGGGGCCCGGTGATTACCAATTCCTACGGTCAGGAAGTGGGTTTTAAACCTCTGGCCCAATACGATGTGATCGATGATAAAGAAGGATTGTTCCCCTACGACAAGGACGGGTACAAATTCGATCTTGGTAAAAATACCGGTCTGGTACACACCTTTACCGATCACAATGTTATTAACGGAGTCACCTATTACTATGCGGTTACGGCGTATGATTCGGGATATGCTTCGCGCAATGTCACCCCGTCCGAATCCGGCAAGTACAAAGGGCGCAATATGGTGGCCGTCATGCCCACCCCGCGGGCGGCCGGATACAGCGATGCCACGACGCAAGTGGAACATGCCGCCGGATTTTCCACGGCTCAGGTGCAGGCTAAGGTGATTGATCCGCTCAAAGTGACCGGAAAAGATTACATTGTGAGCATCGACGACACCTCTTCTTCAAATAAAATGGTTAACATCACCGATGCCGACGGAAAAGAAATTGTTACAAATTTCTCCCATTTAGACGGGTTCCCGGTTATTTTCGACGGCATCATGGCTTCGTTTAACGACGTGACTTTTGTGACACCGATTGATTCGTTAACCGGATGGAGCGAAACTACTTCGCAAACCACCAAGGATTCCGTGCAATTGGAAGTTAGCCTTTTTACCGGCGGTGTGCGTCTGGAACGCGATTTGGAAATTCGCTTTTTCGACGACATCGTGGATACGACGTACAACCATAAACCGGTTCCCTTCGAGATATGGAATACCACGGATAACGAACAATTAAATTCGTTTTACGTGGATAAAAATCAAAAAGGTGTGCTGGATAAAGGCGATAAGATTGTGGCCCTGACGGAAGTAAACGGACGTTTAAAAGGTGCCTGGCAGGCGGAAGTAAAAAGCGAAAACGCCTGGCAACCGAAAAAAGGCGATGTGTATGTCATTAAGATCGCCAAGCCGTTCCGCAATACGGATCAATATGTCATTCACACCACACCGGCGGGAATTGACGAGAACAAGGCCAAAAATTCCCTGGATAAAATCGCCGTTATTCCCAATCCGTATGTGGTTACTTCCAGTTTTGAAACGCAACCGTTGTCGGTCTTCAGTGCCGGACGCGGTGAACGGCGCATCTATTTTATCAATCTGCCTCAGAAATGCACCATACGAATTTACACAACTGCCGGGGAGCTCATTCGTACCTTACATCATGATAAACCGATCTTAAACGGTACGGAACCCTGGGACTTATTGACGGATGAAGGCCTGGAAATCTCCTACGGGATTTATGTTTACCATGTGGATGCCGGGCCCATCGGTGAGAAGACTGGTAAATTCGCAATAATTAAATAAACGGAGCATGATCATGAGAACAATACATTTGATTTTTATTCTTCTGTTGAGCATTGCACTCGGGTCTGCCGGTGAAATTACCAAAAAAGGTACCAGCGCCGCCCAATTTTTGAAGATCGGTGTCGGTGCTCGGGCAACGGCCATGGGCGAAAGTTTCGTGGCCGAAGCCAACGATGCCTCGGCGGTCTATTGGAATCCGGCCGGTCTGGCTCATTTGACGCGTAATGAATTGTTGCTGGTGCGTACCAATTGGATCGCCGGTATGACCTACGATTTCGCCACGGTTACCATACCGATGCAGTCAATCGGAACGTTCGGGCTATTCTACCAGGCCTTGAATATGGGCGAGATGAAAGTCCGCACGGAATATCAGCCGGACGGTACGGGCGAATTGTTTGATGCCAGTAGCTTTTCCCTTGGACTGAGTTATGCCCGAACCATGACCGACCGATTCGCTTTCGGTCTTACGGCCAAATACATTCGGGAGCAAATTTGGCACGAGTCCGCTGCTACCATGGCTATTGATTTGGGCATTACCTACCGAACTTCCATTAAAAATTTGCGTCTGGGAATGGCTATTTTAAACTACGGCGGAAAAATGCAAATGAACGGCAAAGATCTGCTCACCTTTGTGGATGTGGATCCTAATTTAAAGGGAAATAACGAGTACATCGTCTCCCGTTTGAATACCGAAAAATTCGATATTCCTCTGAACTTTCGTATCGGCCTGGCTTATGATCCGATTAAAACCGATTTTTCGCGGGTAACGATTACCATGGACGGCGTTTCACCTAATGATTTTAACGAATATTTGAACGTGGGCATGGAATATGCCTTCCGCAACATGGTCTTTTTACGCACCGGTTTCAAAGGGATTGGAATTCACAATGCCGAAGGCGGTTTTTCGGCTGGTGCCGGTATTAAATACAAAATGACCGGCCAATTGGGTTTGGTCATCGATTACGCCTATGTGGATTTCGGGCGTTTGAATAATGTTCAACGTTTTTCCCTGCGTATCTTGTTCTAATCTTTTGCCTCCGGGGCTGTCTGATCGGGCAGCCCCTTCTCTTTTGCCGCCTGAATACACTTTTGCGTTTTCCCTTTTCTCGTAAATTCCTGCCCAAGGGTAAATCATTTCCAAATGGTCAGATATTTTCCTAAATTCCGGTTCAGATAAAACCGGGAGTTCAATATGAAAAAGTTCCTATCTGTTCTGTTTGTTTTTCTTTCCTTCGCATTGATCATCCAATGCAGCCGTTCTTCGTATCCCGAAAACGTGCGGGAAGCATTGAGACAGGCCGGCAAAAATCGAAGCGCTTTGGAAAGCGTGATCCGCCATTATCAAAAAAGAGCACAGGATTCTCTCAAATTAAAAGCCGCTTATTATTTGATCGGCAATATGCCCGGACACGGCTATGTGACCTACGTGTTAAAAGATACGGCCGGAAGGGAAGTGCCGTTTAATGTGCTCGCTTATCCGGATTACAAAACCATGGTTGCTGCCTGGGATTCCATTGCCGCCATTCGTGGCAAATTGGATTTCACCAAAAAAGAATTTGTTGAGGATGTGAAAGTCATTAGCGCCGGTTTTTTGATTAAGAATATTGATTTGTCATTTAAAGTGTGGCACGAAAAACCGTGGGCCCGATTTTTGAGTTTCGATCAATTTTGTCGTTACATTTTACCCTACCGCGGCAGCAACGAACCGCTCGAAGATTGGCGCAGCTATTTTTACCGCAAATACCGTTGGCTCGATTCGGCTTATGCCCACTCGCGGAATGTGGTGCAGGTGGCCACGGCCATTAATGAAGATTTGAAGTCGTGGTTTACCTTTGATTCGCGTTTCTACCGCCATCCCACCGATCAGGGATTGCATGAAATGTTAAAAAACAAAATGGGCCGTTGCGAGGATATGGCCAATTTGGCCATTTTTGCCATGCGTGCAAACGGCTTGGCCGTGACCAGCGATTACACCCCGTATTGGGCCGATGCGGCTAATAATCATGCCTGGAACGCTCTGATCGATACGTCCGGCAAGGCCATTCCGTTTATGGGCAGCTTATTTGATCCCGGCAAATATACGTTACCCAACCGTATTGCCAAAGTTTATCGTAAAACCTACGAATATCATCGGGAGAATTTGATTTTTAAAGTTAAAAACAAACGGCTTGTCCCGCGTTGGCTCTCCGGTAAAAGTTACATTGATGTCACCAAAGAATATGTTCCCACGGCCGATGTGACGATTCGCTTAAATGCCGCCCATCCCGATTCCATTCATTATGCCTATTTGTGTGTGTTTAATACGGGCGAATGGCAACCCATTCACTGGGGGCAAATCCGTAATGGTCAGGTCACGTTTACGGCTATGGGTAAAAATTTGGCCTATTTGCCGGCTTACTACATAAAACAAAAAATACAACCGGCCGCTCCGGCCTTTATTCTGCAAAAAGACGGCCAGGTGCATTTCTTACGAGCCGATACCAACCATGTCACATCGCTCGCCTTAATTTCCACAATGAAACGTGTGACCCAACAAGCCACGGACAGCAAGAAAAAGAGTTTTTTGGACAAAGGAGCGGAATACGAGTTATTCTACTGGCAAAACGGTTGGCGTTCGTTGGGGAAAAAGAAGGCACCCGGGCAGGGGGCATTGATCTTTAAACGCGTACCGGAGAATGCTTTATTCTGGTTGGTCAAAGAAGGATCGAAAAAATACGAACGTATTTTTATTTATCGCCACGGCCGGCAAATTTGGTATTAGCATTACCAAAAAAGGGTGCAAAACTCAAAGAGATGAATTTGCACCCTTCATAAATCAACACATCGTGATAATTTAAATCGCCGCCGGAATGGAGGCATTATTCTTCATTTCCTGAAAATATTCTTCTTCCAGAAACAGTTCGTCCGCCTTTTGCAAAATTTTGCGGGCGGCCTTTTCTTCCAATAAGCCCAGATAATCACGCAGTTCGGCCTGAACCCGATAGGCCGGAATACTCTCGAAATGTACGCGCTGCAAGAAAAGCTGAATATCGTACAGCGAGCGGCCCATGGCCTGGTACGAACGCAAAGCGGCTTCCTGCGGATTTTCTTTGACCCATTGCACCGCCTCTTCGGTTTTTTGCAGGAAGAGTCGCGTTAATTCGGGGTATTCCCGTGTGAATGCTCCCTTAAAGACCAAACCAGCATTGGGTAAACCGTGACTTTCCGGTTTCAATTGTTTCCACAAATCCGAATAGGAAAAAGCTACCTGAATTTCCGGATGAGCGTTCAGGGCATAGCTTACTTCCGGTTCGCGAATTAAGGCCGTATCGATGGAACCGTCCATCAGTTTTTGGGCGATTTCTTCGGGCCGCCCAAACGGTTCTCCGTAAACAAAATTGAACTCATCGGGATTCTGGCCGAAGCGACGCATCAAGTAGTGCGTTACCTGGGCCGGAGGCGCCTTGCGGAAGAGCGGCATGTGAATTTCTTTTCCCTTTAAATCGGCGAATGATCGGGCCCGATAACCGCGAGTGACTATGTAGAAATTGTCCCAGACGGAAACCGTTGCCAATTTCACATCGTTTTCTTTACCCAACAGGTTGGCCGATGCAATGATGGCCGAAAAAGAAATATCCGCTTTTCCGCTTACAATCCAACCCAAATGCTTTTCCGTTTCTTGCCAGACTTTGACTTCGCGAACATCAAAATGAGATTTGATTTGCGGGTCGTCCAGCACACGGAGTAAAACGGGGTACACCACCGGCGTGGCGGACTGAATAACTACGGGCACTTTTTTCGAACTTCGTACGTGCGGCGTTTCTGCGGAAAAGTCATCCGCATCGGATTGGGATGTGTCGGCCGCACGCTTGAAAAAAATGCGGAATTCTTCCTGCGAGACTTTACGGGTAAAATGCTCCCAGCCTTCCTTTTCCATGACGCCGTAAAGCGGAACGGGTTCAAAACTTTGAATGATTTCCAGGCCCTGATCGGCTGGTAACGATTGTGCCGTTGTGATTATTTTTTGTAAAAAAAATCCTTCCAGGGCACGGGCATCTATGGTTACAAAGGATAATTGCCGAATCCATTGCGGTTCCTGCATGGATATCTCCTTTCTCTATTTGAAGCTAAGTATATCGTTTTGTTTAATGAAATAGCTTTCGTAATGATCGTCGATTTTTCGGGTACGGTACAAAAATCCCATTTTGCCCAGCACCGCGTACAGGGGCGCCGGCTCAAAATTTTGTTTAACCAAAAGCACCTGTCCCGATTTTAAAAGACGCGCTTTTGCCATGATGGCCGGCAGAAAAAATCCCGATAACCGACGGGCATCCAAACAGTTCACCGGATAGTTTGAAAGCAAAGAGCTTAACGATACATTTTCGGGCAAGGCATATTCCCGGATTTTTTGGTAATCGGTTTTTTTACGCAAGCGATCGATTTTCGCATTTAAATTCAGTGCAACCATTTGGCTCCTGTTTTTAATTGTTAAAGTTAAATAAGTAAAACAAAAGTTAATGTAATGAAATATGAAATGCAAAAAAATCGGGAGAAATTCATTCTCCCGATTTTAAAAATACAATTAAGCGATTTTTTTGTTGAAATAGATTTTTTTAGCCAAATCATAAAAGACTAAAAGGCCTCCCAAGATCATCATGCCGTCCGGTAAAATACGGAACCACATCCAGTTTTTCATGGGTTCCACGGCGCTACGTAAACGAGCGAAATAATAACCCATGTTCATGGAAATTTCGGCTTGATGCATACCGATGATTAATGTGGGAATGGCAAAGATCAAGACACCGGCGGTTAAGAGTCCAAAGCCCCAATTGGAAACTTTGGAATTCCATTCCAGATTGTTGGCCAGAGTGTAAGTACGTGCGGTCATGTACAAAAAGGCGATGGAAAGATAACCGAAAGCGCCGAGCAAAGCGACATGCCCGTGCGGCATGATCAAATAGGTTCCGTGCGCATAGTAGTCGATGGTCGGGGTATTGATGACCATGCCGAAAAAGCCGGCACCAATCCAGTTTAAGAACGCCGAACCGGCCAACCACATGAACACCGTATTAAATTGAAATCCGTTTTCGCTTTTATTGAGTTCGCGCTGTTGTTTCCAGGCTTCGAGTAACAACAAGGCCAGGGGTAACGGCTCCAAAGCGGAGAAGATACCGCCGATGGCGATCCAGTATTGATCGAGACCTTGCCACCAATAATGGTGACCAACACCCAGCGTTCCGCTTAACATAATCAAAAACAGTTCGAAGAACATGGTGCGAACGGCCACTTTGTGTGAAACCAGCCCCAGGCTTACGGTAAAGAAAGCCAAGACACCGGTGGCAAACAATTCGAAGGTCAATTCCACCCAAAGATGGATGACCCACCAGCGGTAATAATCATCTACCGTGTAGTTCGGCATAATTTTGTGGATGGGCATCATACCGGCAATGTACAGGGTGGCGATGGCAAAAGCCGACCAGATGATGGTGCTAACTAAAGGATTGTTTGTGGCCGCTTTTTTAATCAGAGAGATGATCAGCAAGAACCAGAAAACCAGACCGACCACCAAACCGATGTCCCAAACGCGTCCCAGATTAATTAATTCACGGCCCTCGTTACCGAACCAAAACCACAGATTACGCATTTGTCCGGTAGCCCCCATGTACAAGCCGACAATACCGCCGACAGCCACGATTAACAGGGCCCACCAGAGTACATCCACCAGCCAGGGGTATTTGTGGTCTTTGTTGGCTACCCAGGGCGCAATGAGCAAACCGCCTACCAACCAGCCGACTGCGACCCAAAGAATGGCGATTTGCGTGTGCATGGAACGTAAAACGTTAAAAGGCAAAATATGCTGGGAGAGAATAAAATTTTTGCTCGGCTCGGTGTAAATATGGGCCAAATACCCGCCGAGAATTAATTGGACCACAAATAAAGCGGCCACAACCGGTACGTATTTTAAAAGCTTTTTCTGGGATTTGAACATACCGGTGATTTTTAATGCCGGCTGTAACTCTTCGTCTTCTTCTTTTTTAAACAGATATTCGTAGCTGAGAAAAATAACCACAATCGTCAAAGTCCAAAGGGCTAAGAATTCCCACAGAGAAATACTGTTGTTAATCCATGAGTTACCCTGATCGACTAAAGGTTCGTTCGGCCAATTATTGGACCAACTGCGTTCGGTTCCGGGGCGCCAGGATGAGGCAACTAACTGGGACCAATCCACAAAAGCGGCAATTTTTTTGGCTTCCTCAGGGCGAATAAAACCACCCGGGAAGGCGCGTTCCTTATCACCGTTGACCAATAAATCCACGAGATATTGAACGTTCTTTTTAAATGCTTCTGCCGAGGCGGAAGTGTACACGACCTTGTCGGCGTTCAATTCGGTTTGTTTGTGGAAATCTTGCTTAACGCGTTCTTTTACGGCACCGCGTTCGATGTCCGTTAAATCCTTATTGGATTTGCCGTACATCATTTGGCCGTAAAAATCGTACAAATATTCGGCGCGTTTGTGCATAAAGTCCGTTGTGAAGTCCGGGCCAATATAGGCACCCATACCTAACAACGTGCCCCAGTCCGTTAAATCGAATTCCTGAAAGTAGCCTTTCCCTTCAACCACATCGTTGTAGGTGTAAAGAACTTCTCCGGAATCGGATACCACTTGTTGGGGAATGGGGGGTACTTCTTTTTGCAAGGTTGCCGTGTAATAGATCAGGATAGTTACCATGAAAATGGCAATAATCCAAAAGGCGGAATACAGCCCCTTGCGACTCATGAAACGGTCCAGTAAGGTCATAGGTCCTCCAAATAAATACTACATTGAAATAGAAATTAGATTATTAAAAAAACCGGCTTCGCTTTCACCGTCAACACATTGTTGTATTTGACGGGATCACGTTTACCGGCAGAAAAGGAAAAAACTTAGTCTTTCCAAAATTCAACGGCCCAATCTTTATTAATGGGTCTGTGTTCTTTATGCAAATAGGCGCTGATGGATTCCAATTGTTCTTCGGGAATTATTTTTTCGGCCAGCGGAAATAAAGTCCGTTCCTCGAAACGGATGTGGGCCTCCAAAAGCTCGGCGAATTCTTTCAAAAGTTCCTTACGTTCGCCTTTCCCCATCTCCAGGAATTCAATGATTTCGGCAAATCGCTCGTGTTCATCCATCATGCGTTCAATGGCAGTAGTGCTTTCGGGGTTTTCCAAAAGCGGTTCCCGCAGGGTTTTTTCTTCCTGCTCGAAATGATGGCGCAGATGTTCTTTGTAAATATGTAGCGCATATTCGGCAACCGGCTGCAAATCAATGTTTTTACTCAAACCTTTTTTAATACGCAGAGCAACGACTAAGGCGTCGTGATGCTCAAAGGACAACGTTTCCAAACTTTCGTGGCGCTTCATAATCTTCTCCTTTTGGCAGTAATTATACTACCTTATGGTAGAATTTAATTATAAAATTTTGATGATGCAAAATTTATTTTGGGACAAAAATGTGGGGATCATAAGAAGTAAAGGAATTTCTCACCGGTAAATAGCCAACCGGGTGGAAGGGTTGAATGGGCAATGGATTAATGGGAAAAGGGATTGGTTGTTCTGCCCGATCGGCGAGAAA
>CAZHIZ010000002.1:0-64285 GCA_964532875.1 uncultured Caldithrix sp.
AAAATACGCACGTGGAAAAAATAAGCCCCGTCGTTTTTAGCCCGAATGCGTAGTCCGTATTGGTAAGTGCCGTCATCAAGGGCTTTGACCAGTGGCATTTTGAACACCTCCATGTTCCTGAATGTTTGTAAGGCATCCTGACGTGCCATGACCAATTCCACCGTCACTTCATCCGGGCTCAATCCGCCCAAATCGGCAATGATATTGATCTCCCGCTGTTCACCGGCGCTAAAAATGCGGTTTTCCGATCCGTTCGGTTTGATTTTTAACTTGATGTTCGGCCAATGCGAACGCATGCGTTCCAGCCATTGCACATGCTTTTTAAGCTCGCCGTAATGATCTCGTTTCAAGCGCTCTCCCTGCAGCATGCCGGGCACGTAATACTTCCGCGTGTATTCCCAGACCATGCGATGCGTACTGAATTGATGAATGATTGTACGCAACGATTCTTTGGCAATGGCCACCCATTTTGTCGGAATATCGTTGGCATCCCGTTCGTAAAAGGCCGGTACGATTTCATTCTCCAATAATTGGTAAAGAGATTCGCTGTCGTGCCGGTCCTGGGTTTCGTAGTCATCGCTTTCCACGGCGCTGCCGATGGCCCAGCCGTTCTTGCCGTTGTAAGCTTCCGGCCACCACCCGTCCAGCACGGAAAAATTAATTCCGCCGTTAACAGGTACTTTTTGCCCGGAAGTGCCGCTGGCTTCCAACGGGCGGCGGGGATTATTCAGCCAAACATCACAACCCGCCACCAAAGCCCGGGACACATTCATGGAATAACCTTCGATGTAAACAATTTTTCCGCGGAATCCCTCTTGTTTGGCAAAATAATTGATGGTACGTATCAGCTCTTTACCGGCATCGTTGTGCGGATGCGCCTTACCCGAAAACAAAATTTGTACCGGACGTTGCGGATCATTTAAAATCCGTTTCAGCCGTTCGGGATCACGGAAAATAAGGGTGGCGCGCTTGTAGGGGGCAAAACGCCGCGCAAAACCGATGGTTAAAATATTCGGATTTAAAATTTCATCGGGAGCGGGTAAACCGTGGTCGGCACCCTGGTAACGTTGCAGGCGTTTGGCGTATTCCCGGCGCAAAAAATCGCTCATGGTGCTGCGCAATGCTTGCATCGTCTGCCAAAAGGCGGCATCGGGAATCTGCAAGACCTTTTGCCAGTAATCGGGATTTTGAATGTTTTGCCGCCAATCACTGCCCAAGTATTTTTCGAACAGGTCGATCATCAGCGGGTGCAGCCAGGTTTCGGTGTGCACGCCGTTGGTAATGTGCCCGATGGGTACCTCGGGTTCGGGAATGCCGGGATAAATATGCTTCCACATGGCTCGCGAAACATTTCCGTGGATTTTGCTGACACCGTTGGCCATGCTTGAAAGATTAAGAGCCAAAACGGTTAAAGAAAAATTGACGTGCTGATGTTCGTTTACATTGCGTCCCAGATTGAGAAATTCTTCCTCGGAAATTTTTAATTGGGGCCAAAACGAAGCAAAATAGGTGCGCACCAGATCGTATTCAAACGCCTCGTTACCGGCCGGAATGGGCGTATGGGTGGTAAACAGAGATGTGTTGCGCACAAATTGCAGCGCTTCTTCAAAAGAAAGCCCCTGCCCGATCAGCTCGCGCAACCGTTCCAAGCCGGAAAAGGCCGAATGCCCTTCGTTGATGTGGCAAACCGCCGGATCAAAATGCAAGGCACGCAGTGCGCGTACCCCGCCTATGCCGAGAATAATTTCCTGCTGGATGCGTGTTTCGCGTGAACCGCCGTACAAAGCGCTGGTAATTTGGCGATCGCTTTCCGAATTTTGTTCCACGTCGCTATCCAGAAAGAGCATGATATTGCGTCCCACATTGGCCCGCCAAATCTTGGCAAAAACATCATGATCTTTCAGGAAAACTTTAATTAATAAGGGATTTCCGTCTTCGCCCCGGACCAAGTTTAAAAGCAAGCGTTCGGCATTCAACGGTTCGTATTTTTCGATTTGATTGCCGTTAATATCGATTTCTTGCGTGAAATAGGCATATTTGTAAAACAGACCGATAGCCACCAAAGGCAGCCCCAAATCGCTGGCCGACTTAGCATGGTCTCCGGCCAGAATGCCCAAACCGCCGGCGTAATTGGGCAACGATTCATGTACACCGAATTCGGCTGAAAAATAGGCCACCACCTTTTGGGCCAAATCGGGATGATGATGCTTGAAGGTCGGATTTTGCTCTTGCAGATAGTCGTGGAAAGCGGTTAAAACGGTTTGTAGCTTTTGCACAAAATTTGAATCTTTGGCCGCGGCTTTCAACTTTTCCTGCGAAACGTCCTGCAAAAAGGCCACAGGATTGTGTTCCACATGATCCCACAATAGCGCATCGATTGTTCGAAACAGCTCCTGGGCTTCGGTATTCCAACTGTACCATAAATTTTGACTTAATTCCTGCAAACCGCGGATTGCTTCCGGCAGTTCTTTTCGATTTTCCATACACGCTTCTCCTTGTGTGCACTCTAAATTGAGTTACTAAGCGCCCAAAATAGCAAATCAAAATTAATTCTGCAAATTAAAAATCACGTTTCATCTTTTTAAGCCGGGAAATATGTCCCGCTTTGACGCTTACTGTATTTTGTGTCCGGTCTGCCGTTTTTTGGCACAACTTTGTCAGATTGGCGCAAACTTCAGGCAGATGGGCAGCAGCAGAATAGAGCCGGGAAAAAGGGCGCAAAGAGACTGAAAACGTAATCCCTTGCTATGACAGGGAAAAAACGCTTTCTTTCCCATTTGCCAATAAATGGCACAATTCTTGTATGAATTCCTGCGATTAAAATAAACGAAAGGAGATGTGGCTGTGTCTGAAATTAAAATTACATCGGAAAGCATCGAAATTTTACCGGTAATGCCCTTACGGAATACGGTTGTTTTCCCGCATCAGGTCATTCCTTTGGCCGTGGGCCGCGAGAAGTCGCTGAATTTGCTTCACAATCTGGATGAAGGCACCAAAGTCATCGGTCTGGTGGCCCAAAGAGACGGCCGGGTGGAAGAACCGGTTCCGGAAGATTTGTACACCTGGGGCACGGCAGCCATGATCCTTAAAAAGTTCAAAATGCCGGACGGTAGCGAGCAAATCATCGTACAGGGCCTGTACCGTTTTAAATTGCTGGAAGTAACGCAAACCGATCCCTTCTTCATGGCCAAGGTGCAACAGATGCCCGATGAGTTCGAAGCGGACATGGAAGTGGAAGCCTTGATGAACAATATTAAAACGGTTTTCCAGAAGATCGTGGATTTTATTCCCTATTTGACCAATGAGCATCGGGTCATGATTTTGAATGAGGAAGAACCCAATAAACTGGCCGACCTGGTGGCTGCACAAATAAATTTCAGCGTTTCGGAGAAACAACAGGTACTGGAAATTCAGAATGTAAAAGAGCGCTTACGCAAGGTAAATTACCTGTTGAACAAAGAACTGCAAATTTTGGAGCTGGGCAATAAAATTCAGAACGATGTGCAGGGCGAGCTGAATAAAACTCAACGCCAGTACTTTTTACGCGAGCAGTTGAAGGCTATTAAAAAGGAACTGGGCGAATACGAAGACGAAAGCACGGAAATCGATGAATTGCGGGAGCGACTGGCCAAACTGAAAATGCCCAAAGAAGTGCGTGCCGTTGCGGAGAAAGAACTGAATCGCCTGGCTAAAATGTCGCCTATGGCCAGCGAGTACACAGTGACGCGCACCTATCTGGATTGGTTGATGGAAATGCCCTGGAAAAAGAGCACCCGCGATCGTCTGGATGTTAAAAAGGCCGAAAAAATTTTGAACGAAGATCATTACGGACTGGAAAAAGTTAAGAAACGCATTCTGGAATATTTGGCCGTGCGCCAGTTGAAATCGAACATGAAAGGGCCTATCCTGTGCTTTGTCGGGCCTCCCGGTGTGGGTAAAACCAGTTTAGGGCGTTCCATTGCGCGGGCGTTGAATCGTAAGTTTTCCCGCTTATCGTTGGGCGGTGTGCGCGATGAGGCTGAAATTCGCGGACATCGGCGCACGTACGTGGGGGCTTTACCCGGTCGGATTATTCAGGAAATCAAAAAAGTGGGTTCCAACAATCCGGTGATGATGCTGGATGAAATCGACAAATTGGGCATGGACTTTCGCGGTGATCCCTCTTCGGCGCTTCTGGAAGTGTTGGATCCGGAGCAGAATTTTTCCTTTACCGATCACTATCTCGAAGTACCGTTCGACTTGTCCAAAGTCATGTTCATTGCCACGGCTAACGTCATCGATACCATTCCCCATGCCTTGCGCGATCGCATGGAGATTATCGAAATCAATGGTTACATTGACGAAGAAAAATTGCACATTGCCGAACGCTATCTCATCCCCAAACAATTGAAAAACCACGGGTTGAGCAACGACCAGATCACGTTTACGCGTCCGGCGATTCTAAAAATCATCAATCGTTACACGCGCGAGGCGGGTGTACGCAATTTGGAACGCGAAATCGCCTCCATCATTCGTGCCGTGGCCAAGGAGATTGTCGAAGGTAAGGTGACCCATCGCCGTATTACGCCTTCGTTGGTGGAAAAATACCTTGGTCCGGAACGCTTCTATTCCGAAATTGCCGAACGCGTTTCCCGCTCCGGTGTGGCTACGGGTTTGGCCTGGACGCCGGTGGGCGGTGATATCTTGTTCATTGAAGCTACCAAGATGAAGGGTAAAGGCCAATTGCAGTTGACTGGCAAATTGGGCGATGTGATGAAGGAATCGGCGGCGGCAGCTATGAGCTATTTGCGTGCCAATGCGGAAAAATACGGTATCGATGCGGATTTTTACGAAAAATACGATACCCATGTGCACGTTCCGGCCGGCGCCATTCCCAAAGACGGGCCAAGTGCCGGCATTACCATTTTTGCCGCCCTCTACTCCCTGTATGCGGAGAAAAAGGTCAAGAGTACGGTGGCCATGACCGGAGAGATTACTTTGCGCGGATTGGTGCTGCCGGTAGGGGGCATTCGGGAGAAAGTGATTGCCGCCAAGCGTGCCGGTATTGAGACGGTAATTTTACCCGAAAAGAACAAGAAGGATCTGGCTGAAATACCCAAACGGCACATCGAGGGCATGAAATTCCATTACATCAAAGAAGTGGACGAATTGATCGATTTGGCTTTTGAATAGAATAAACAGGCCCGGTTAAGAGGTGGCAACGATTAACCGGGCTTTTTTTTTTACCTCTTGGAATCATCTCTGCAACTTCATTATTATTTTTAAAATAGCCGAATTTTCAAATTAATCTCTCCCGCAAAAAATGAAATTTTTTTCATATTCCGTTAAAAAGTGTTTTTATTATGGCACTCGGCGAAAAAAGTGTGTAAATTTGAGTTGAAGTAGGGCGGTAGGTGAAATCCGTTGTCACCGTGATTCGCTGAATTTAATCATTTCGTTAATACGGAATGAAAATTTTTGAGTTGCGGGCTTTACCCGGCTGTGTCCGGTCGGATGAAAAAAGATTCGATACGCTGAAAGCCGGGAAATTTAAAGATGCGTTCTTTTATTAAGAAGAGAAAGCATCACACAAAAGAAGGCCGTGGTAAAATGCGCGTGTGTTCCGGTAAAAAAAATAAATTTTGTCAGGTTTACCTTTCCAAACTCATCTTTTGTATTTCTTTTGACGGACCTTAGTTTTCCTTATTAGCCTCATTTTTTCGATGAATGCGCCAGGTTAAAGCATGTTTTCTTTTCATTGACTAAAAGATGTTTTTCTGGTGGATTCAATCGCTATGCTTTTTAGTTAGATTTGTGAAAAATATAATTAAACTTCAGCAAATTTACGTTTGGTCATTTTGGGCGAGGCGAAGAACCCGTTTACATGCAATCATTCAATCAAAGGGTTCTTAACCGCTTCGTCCCATGGTTGACGGTAAATTTTGCAGAAGTCTAAAAACAGGAAGAAGGTGAGAGTATGAAAAGTGTTACTTCATTATTACGACGTATGTTGTATGGCCTTGCTTGCGTTTTGCTGATCGTTCCTATTTCACTTATGGCTCAATCATCCTTAAATTGTCAGCTTTGCCACGCTTCCAAACACGATTTGTGGATAACCAGCCCGCATGCCAATACTCAGGATGATGTGGCCGAGGAATTGGCCTCCGAATGGGTTGGGATGCCTCCCGATTCGGTGATTTTAGGCTCCAATGCGGAAAATTGCATTGCCTGTCACGGTCCGATTGCCGTAACGGCAAACGGGGGGATGAACGAGGTACAAACCTTAAATTATTTTTTCTCTACGACCAACGGTGTGTTTACGGATAGCACGCATTCGTTGAATAGTTCGGAATGGCCCCATGTGTTTTGTACTACCTGTCACGATGTGCCTGCGGATCATCCCGCAACCATGCCCCAATTGGCTATTTTCAATTCCACAACCGTGCAGTACGATTCCGTTGCCGGCAGTGCCAAGTTGTGCGGCCAATGCCATGGCACCCTTCGCTTTGGCGATACGGATCATCGCGTGTACGATGCCTGGTTAATGAGTCGTCACGGACATGGCGGCCATGAAGATGTGGCCGGAGAGCTGGCCGAAGAGTGGGCCGGGCAATTACCGGATAGCGTTATTAACGGTAGCGAAGCGGAAGATTGCATCGCCTGCCATGCCCCGACGGCGGTCATGGTCAACGGCGGTATCTCCGAAAGTGAAGCTCTGAGTTATTTCTTTACCACGGAAAACGGAGCTTTTAGCGAAAATACGGTACCACAAAATTCGGATCAGTGGCCGGATGTCGCCTGCATTACGTGCCACAATCCGCACAAGCCCGATACCGTTTCCATTTATGACTCCAAAACGGCCACTTACAAAACATTGGCTTCGGCTCAGGAATTGTGCGGTCAGTGTCATGGTAATTTGCGCTTCGAAGATACCGATCATTTGAGTTACAATATCGAAGCCGGTACGGGTGGGATCGGTGTACCCGATCAAGTAACTATGAACGGCGTACGTTGTGTGGATTGCCACATGCATGTTGGTGATACGGACGATACGAATGCCGCCATGTTCGGTGGCCATTTATGGTCGGTGTTTATTCAGGAAGAAGACGGCAGCGAAAGCGCGGCCTGCACCACTTGCCATTCCGGTATGGATGCCAAGGCGGCCCGGGCTCAGGTTGAAAAATGGCAAAACGAATTTAGCGAATTGGATTCCATTGCTCAGATTAAATTGGCCAGAGCCGATTCCGCCATGCAAAATAACACGGATTCGACCAAAGCCAAATATTTGGCCGAAGCCCATCACAACCTGTTCATGGCCGAGTCCGATGAAAGCGGCGGTTTCCACAATCACAAATACACCATGGCTTTGCTCAACGATGTGGTGCAAAAAGCCGACATGCTGACCGGTATTTCCGATCAAAATCCGGCCGGATTAACCAAAGAATTTGTCCTGTTCCAGAATTATCCCAATCCGTTCAATGCCTCCACGGTCATCAAATTTCGCATTACAAAACCGGGTGTTTATACGCTGGCGATTTACGATGTACAGGGCCGTAAGGTGCGGCAGATTTTCAGCAAACGCCTGACCAACAAAGAATATCGGCAAACCGTTCATTTTGCGAATGTAGCCAGCGGCATTTACTATTACGAATTAAAAGGGGAAGGCTTCCGTCAGGTACGGAAATTAATTTACATGAAATAAACTTTCTTGTTTTTGCTTTTCTCCCAAATCTCCGATCGGTCTTTCGGGACTGATCGGAGATTTTTTTACCCTACCCGCGCAGGCACGGCCGCATGCATTGGGTCATTTAAAGCTATTTTGTGTGCATAGTCCTTTCTCCTTTGTCCCGCCGATTTTCCGAAAATCGGAATGTTCTTGATTCTTACTTAAAAAATGGTGATCTTTAAAAAAAGATCAAAACGGAATTTCTGTTTTCATGAGTGCCTTGGAGCAACAGGAACGGCAAACCATCGAATCTGTCTTTGCCTTACAACAAGAAAATATTTCGCATCTGGCTTTAACGACCGCCAGAGAACGCATCGCCAAGTTGCGGAATTTGTATGGCTGGATTCGGAGTCATCAAGATGCGATTCGTCAAGCTTTGTATGCCGATTTGCACAAGCCCTTCGAAGAAACCGATTTAACGGAAATTTTTATTGCCCTCAGTGAAATCAAACATGCCATCCGTCATTTAAAACGTTGGATGAAACCGCACAGAGTCCGGAAGACATTGCCCTTTTTAACAACCCGCGCCTGGGTGCGCTACGAACCGCGCGGGCGGGTATTGATTATTTCTCCCTGGAACTTCCCGTTTCATTTGGCCGTGGTGCCCCTAGCTTCGGCCGTGGCCGCCGGCAATGCCGTGACGATTAAGCCGTCGGAATATGCGCCGCACACCTCGGCATTAGTACGGAGGTTGGTGCAGGAGAATTTCGAACCGCAGGAAGCGACGGTGTGGGAAGGCGATTACACGGTGGCACAGGCTTTACTTAAATTGCCCTTCGACCACATCTTTTTTACCGGCAGCACGCGGGTCGGGAAGCTGGTCATGAAGGCGGCCGCGGAGCATTTAACCTCCGTTACGCTGGAATTAGGCGGCAAATCGCCCGTAATTGTGGATCGTTCGGCGAATTTACGCGATGCCGCGCAGAAGATTGCATTCGGTAAATATTTGAACAGCGGTCAAACCTGCATTGCTCCCGATTATTTGTTGGTACACCGGGAGGTTCAGGCACCATTCGAGTCTTTACTTAAAAAAGAAATTACACGCATGTTCGCCGCAAATAAAAACGCGGCCAAGACACCTTTTTACGCACGGATTATCAGCAAAACCCATCATGCACGTTTGAACGAATTATTGCGGGATAGTTTGCGCCAAGGAGGACGTTTGGTTTTCGGCGGGGAGTCATCCGAGCCGGAGCGTTTTTTTGCACCCACGATTGTCAGCGAAGTGCAACCCGATTTCCCCTTGATGCGTGAGGAAATTTTCGGCCCCATTTTACCCATTATTCCTTTTGAAAAAACGGAAGAGGTTATTACCTGGGTCAAACGCGTCGATAAACCGCTGGCTCTTTACATCTTTTCACACAATCGAACATTCATCCGCGATATTATCGATCGCACGGCCTCGGGCGGGGTGTGCATCAACGATTTAATGTTGCATTATTTGCACTTGAATTTGCCTTTCGGCGGAATCGGCTCCAGCGGCTGGGGCAACGCCCACGGATTTTACGGCTTTAAAACCTTTTCGTACGAGCGTGCCTTTTTAAAACAGGGGATCGTCAGTCCGTTAAAATGGATGTATCCGCCTTACACACCGCGGGTACGCCGTCTCATCCGCTGGCTTATTCGCTGGCTAAGCTAACTGAAAAGCTACGGGCTAAGCAAGCGGCATTAAAAGGTGTGATGGTAAACGGCGAAAAATAATTTGGTTTTCAAATGGTACACGGGCAGCAAGAATACGATTTTGATTTCATTGTAATTGGTTCCGGATTCGGCGGTTCGGTCTCGGCCCTTCGTTTAACGGAGAAGGGCTATTCCGTACTCGTTTTGGAAAAGGGCAAACGGCTGCAGGCCGATGATTTCCCAAAAACAAACTGGAATTTAAAGCGTTGGTTCTGGTTGCCCTCGCTCAAGTTCTTCGGTTTGTTTCGGCTGTCGTTTTTCCGGCATATTACCGTCCTTTCCGGTGTGGGAGTGGGCGGCGGTTCCCTGGTGTATGCCAATACGTTGCCGATTCCAACGGATGATTTTTTTAGCGCACCTACCTGGGCGCATCTGGCCGATTGGAAAAAGGAACTCATGCCTTTTTACAAAGTAGCCCGCAAAATGCTGGGCACGGCCCGCAATCCGCGTCTGGAAACGGGCGATCTGGCGTTAAAACGTCTGGCTAAGGAATTGGGTAAAGAGGCACAATTCGAGGCAACGGAAGTGGCCGTCTTTTTCGGCGAAGCGGAAAAAACGGTACCCGATCCCTATTTTGGCGGCCAAGGGCCGCAGCGTGCCGGTTGCCGGTTTTGCGGCGGTTGTATGATCGGTTGCCGCTACAATGCCAAAAATACTCTGGACAAAAACTATCTGTATTTTGCCGAACACAAGGGTGCCCAAATTCAGGCTGAATCCGAAGTGTACGACGTTCGGCCTTTGGGGGCCGCTGACGGTAGTCAAGGATACAGAGTGTATTGGCGCCAATCCACACGCTATTTTAAACGTCGCGGTTCTTTTACCTGCAAAGGGGTGATTTTTGCCGGCGGTGTTTTAGGAACCGTACCGCTGCTTTTAAAACTGAAAAAACGTTCCCTGCCTCGTCTTTCATCGCGCATCGGTTACGGGGTACGCACCAATTCCGAAAGCCTGATCGGCATTACGACCACGGATCGTTCCGTTACGTTTTCCAATGGTATTGCCATCGGTTCCATTTTGCATACCGATGATCATAGCAGCGTGGAGCCCGTGCGCTACCCGGCCGGGTCGGGATTCTGGCGCATTCTGATGTCACCCATGGTTTCGGGTAAATATTTCTGGCAAAGGCTGGGGAAAATCATAGGCGAAATGATAAGTCATCCTGTGCGCTTTCTTAAAACCTATTTTGTGGACGATTGGGCGCGGCGAACACAAATTTTACTTTTCATGCAAACCCTGGAAAGCACTTTGCGTTTTTCATTTGGCCTTTTCGGCATGAAGTCGACCGTAGAGCAGGGCAAAGCGCCTACTGCCTTTATTCCCGAAGCGCAGGATATTGCCCGCCGTTATGCGCGAATTGCCGGCGGAAATCCGACGGTATTACTCACGGAAACACTTATGGGTATTCCCACAACGGCCCACATTTTGGGCGGGGCGGTCATGGGGCGCACTGCAGACGAGGGCGTTATTGATGCCCACAATCGTGTGTTCGGCTACCAAAATATGTACATTTGCGACGGTTCCATGATTTCGGCCAATCCGGGTGTCAACCCATCGCTAACCATTACGGCTTTGACGGAACGCGCCATGAGTAAAATACCGGCTAAAAATGAGAATCACACCCGGGAACAAAAGCAAAAGGGGAAGGCATGAAGCGAACTGAAAAGAAAGATTTTTTAAGGAAACAAAGCCTGCGTTTTTTTACGGCGATTTTGCTTGGATTTTTGTTATTTTCCTGCATTAGGGACAAAGCAAAGGAGAATAAATTGGCGGAATTTTTTCAAAAAGACACCGTGACCATTTTGGTTACCGATTCAGGTCTTGGCGGACTTTCCATTGCCGCCGATGTGGCGAGACGATTAAAAGAACAGCCTGTGTTCAAGAGCGCCCGGGTGATTTTCTTTAATGCACAAATGGATAAGCACACCGGCTACAACGATATGAAAACCACCCGACAGAAAGTGCAAATTTTTAACAATGCCTTGCAAGCCATGAATCGGGAATTCCATCCCGATTTGCTGTTGATCGCTTGTAATACCCTGTCGGTTCTTTATGACCAAACGGCTTTTTCCAGACAGGCTGCTTTCCCGGTAAAAGGCATTGTGCAAACCGGTGCGGAATTGATTGAACGAAACTTAAAAAAGGTAGCACATTCCAAGGTGATTATTTTTGCCACGCAAACAACGGTACGGCAGGGTAAGCATAAAGCCTTGCTAATGGCAAACGGCATCGAAGGAGAGCGCATTGTAACGCAGGCCTGCCCACATCTGGCCGGTAGCATCGAGCGGGGGCCGCACAGTGCCAAAACCGCTGCTTTGGTGCAACAGTATGTGGATTCGGCCTTGCACGTTCTAAATGACGATCACTCTCCGCTGTTTGTCAGTTACAATTGCACCCATTACGGTTATGTGGATGATGTTTTTCGAAAGGCATTTGAAGAAAAGGGACGTCCGGTGGAAGCCTTTTTGAATCCCAATCCTTTCATGGCAAATTTTCTGTTCGAGCAAAAGGCACGCCCTTCATTTAAGCACTGCGACCTGACGGTAACGGTGGTATCGCAACCCGAATTATCCCCGAATAAAATCGATAATATTTCCAATTTAATTGCACCGATTTCAGCCCAAACGGCCGAGGCGCTGAAAAATTATGTCCATCGTCCGCATTTTTTCGAATGGAAAACCATTGCCGGACAACGCTGATCATTCAACACAAGGCAGGGGCAAGTTTTCCTAAAAGTTATAGGGCATATCGGCCGGAAATTTAAATAAAGCGATGTTACTTTCAGTTTCTCCCCTGATTTTAATCGGTCTCAGGCGGAATTTTTAGAACCCCCAAACGGTTTTGTTGCATGCGAGTGAATGGATGATGCCAATTGTTGAGAGAAACCGATATTTAATCTTTCTCCGGGATAAATAGAGCAAAAGATTTGCTTCCCCAAAAGAGACGGGGAAATATTTTCCTGTGTCACCAATTTTTTTTAATTCTTTGTACAAATTAGACGATAAAAGTTAAATATTGAAATTCATATTTAATAGTGAAGGTTTTATGTGTGGAATTGCAGGTTTTGTAGCGGAGCATTTGACTTATCCTCAAAGTGAATCAAGGTTAAAACGCATGGTGGGCAGTTTGTACCACCGTGGTCCGGACGAATGCGGTTTTTTATTTGCTAAAAATGTGGCCATGGGGATGGCGCGATTAAGCATTATCGATTTAAATACAGGAAGTCAGCCCATCCACAATGAAGATCGAACCGTATGGACGGTATTTAATGGTGAGATTTTCAATTACATCGAATTGCGGCAGGAACTGGAAAAGTTAGGCCATGTGTTTTATACCCGATCCGATACCGAGGTGCTGGTACACGGGTACGAACAGTTCGGCATGGATTTTTTACAACATTTGAACGGGCAATTTGCCATTGCCATTTGGGATGTCAAAAAACGGCATTTAATTTTGGCACGTGATCGTGTAGGCATTCGGCCGCTTTATTATGCCAATCGTCACGGACAGTTCATATTCGGTTCGGAAATAAAAAGCATTCTGGCCGAAGGCAGCATTGATGCACGTATTCAAGCACAAGGTCTGGCCGATATTTTTACCTTCTGGGTGAATATTCCTCCTGAAACCACATTCGAAGGAATCGACGAGTTACCGCCTGGGCATTTTTTAATTTATGAAAACGGTCGAGTACAGGTTCGTCCTTACTGGCACTATGATTTTCCGCCTAATGGTACCTTTGAAAGTCGACCTAAGGAAGAATGGGCCCGCGAATTACGTTCCGTCTTGCACGAGGCCGTTGCCTTGCGTTTACGGGCCGATGTGCCTGTGGCGGCTTATTTAAGTGGCGGAATTGATTCGTCTGTTATCTCGGCTTTGGTTAAAAAATATCATAATAACGAATTGATTACTTTTTCAGTGGCTTTTAAAGATGCCCATTACGACGAGCGTACCTATCAGCAAATGATGGCTCGGCATATTGGTACACGTCACTATACGATTGAAGTCGATCATAATGATATTGCCGAAAGTTTCGGCCGGGTAATTTGGCATGCGGAAAAACCAATGATGCGTACGGCGCCGGCACCTCTTTTCGCTTTGTCTGCATTAGTGCGCGACCACGGAATTAAAGTGGTGCTTACCGGTGAAGGTGCCGATGAAATGTTTGGTGGTTACAATATTTTTAAGGAAGATAAAATTCGTCGTTTTTGGGCACGTCAACCCCAATCGGTTTGTCGTCCCATGTTGTTAGCACGCTTATATCCTTATATTTTAAAAGATGAAAAGGCGATTAACCCTTTTTGGCAAGCCTTTTTTAAAAAGCATTTGCAGGATACGGATGATCCTTTTTATTCCCATTGGTTGCGCTGGATAAACACCGCACATTTAAGAACCATATTTTCTGCCGGTGTCAAAGAACATTTTCAATTCGAGAATCAGTTACAAAAAGTACGCAGTTACCTATTGCCTGATTTTACCGAATGGCATCCCCTGAATCGTGCCCAATATTTGGAAGCGGCTTTGTTCATGAACGGTTATCTTCTTTCGTCGCAAGGTGATCGAATGATGATGGGACACTCGGTGGAAGGCCGATTTCCTTTTCTGGATCACAACGTGGTAGCTTTTGCCGCAACCATTCCGTCCGATTTAAAAATTAAGGGTCTAAACGAAAAATACATTTTGAAACAGGCTTATAGCGATTTACTTCCTGTGGATATCATTAAACGCAGTAAGCAACCGTACCGGGCGCCTATTGCACCTGTATTTTTGGGAGCGAATGCCCCGCAATTGATCCGTGAATTACTTAGCCCTGAAGTGCTTAAAAAATACGGTTATTTTAATCCGCAGGCTATCGAGCGCTTACAAGCCAAATTGCAAAAACTGGGTGGGCAGGTGTCCGCCCGTGACGAAATGGCCATGGTTGCAGTGGTTTCCACTCAACTAATGCACTATCATTTTGTAGAATCGTTTTCAAAGCATACAATCAAATTACCTGAAAAGCAGGTACGAATACAAATCGATTAACATAATAAGGAGGCCCTGATGGCATTCTCAAAAAAAGACCTTGAAATAGATGCGGCCCGAGTAAGTGAGCAATTGGTCTCTCATTTGCGTGAGGTTATTGGGCGGCGCTTTCATAAGCGCGGGGTTGTACTTGGTATTAGTGGCGGGGTCGATTCCAGCGTCTGTCTGGCCTTGTCGGTAAAAGCTTTTGGCCCTAAACACGTGGTTGCTCTGGCCTTACCCGAATCGGATTCCGATCCCGAGAGTGCGGTGCTGGCCCGAAAATTGGCGCGACAATTCGGGGTGGAATTTATTGTGGAAGACATCACTCCGGCTTTAGCCGGCTTCGGTACTTATCGTCGGAGGGACGAAGCCATTAAACGGGTTTTCCCGGAATACGATCCTACCTATAAGGCGAAAATTGTTTTACCCGGGAATTTAATGGAGAAGGATACGTTGAATGTTTTCTATTTAACCATTATTTCGCCGGAAGGCGAAGAAAAGACCAAACGCTTACCTTTAAAGGAATATCTACAAATTGTTGCCGCGTCCAATTTTAAACAACGCAGCCGTATGGCTATGCTCTATTATCATGCCGAGCGCTTGAATTACGGTGTAGTGGGGACGGGCAACAAAGATGAACATGAACAAGGTTTTTTCGTAAAGTGGGGAGACGGAGGAGCGGATGTTAAGCCTATTGCCCATTTGTTTAAAACTCAGGTTTACCAATTGGCGGAATATTTGGATATCCCGGAAGAAATCCGGAAACGACCTCCTACTACCGATACTTACAGTGCGGAATCGACTCAGGAAGAATTTTTCTTTCGCGTGCCGTTTGAAATCGGTGATTTGGTTTGGTTAGGTATGGAAAAAAATGTGCCGGTGGAAGAAATTGCCGCGGCTGCCGGTATTACCGTGGAACAAGTACAACGTATCCAAAAAGATATTCAGCGCAAATTGCGTTTTGCTGAATATTTGAAGGCCGGTCCGGTTCATTTTGCTACCGAATAAATTTGTGGAAAGAAAATTGTGTAAGAAAAAAAGGAGAAAATAACATGGATGAAATAAAACAAAAGGTACGAGAATATTTAGTGGAAAACTTTCTCTTTGGAGATACGGAGACGGTTTTGGAAGACAACCAATCACTTATTGATTCGGGCGTGATCGATTCGACCGGTGTGTTGGAATTGATTACTTTTTTAGAATCGGAATTTGGAATTACCGTTGAAGACGATGAAGTCCTTCCCGAGAATCTGGATTCTATCGACAATATTGCCGCTTACATTCAACGGAAAAAAAATTAGCAGGATTACAGGTAGCCATGAAACAATTAATAATCCTATTAGTCGTTCTGCTATTTGGGGGCTGTTCCGACCGAAACACGGGAGAAATAAAAGTGAGCCTGGAGCAAGTGCAAAATGATTTGCAAATTTTAAAGGAGAGCAAATTATTTTTCGGACATCAATCGGTAGGTCGCAATATTATCCAAGGTATTAAAGAATTAATGAAGGAAAGCGGTCAATCGACTTTACAAATTGTCGATGCAAAAACCGATACTCTACCGCGTTTCTACTTTGCACAAGCCAATGTGGGGCGTAATACATTTCCCGAAACCAAATGTGCCGATTTTGCCCAATTGATTCGTAACAAATTGGGACCGGATGGGGTACAATACGCTTTTTTGAAATTCTGTTTTGTGGATGTTACCCGCCAAAGGGATATCTTCAAAATGCTTCATATTTATCAAACGACAATTGATTCTTTACGGCAGGCTTTCCCGAAAATTGTTTTCATTCATTTTACAGTACCTTTAAAGGTGCAATCCGGTGGAATTAAAAACAAAATAAAACGCTTGTTGGGTAAGGCCTCAACCCGGGATTTGGATAACGCCCGGCGCAATGCTTACAATGCGCTTCTTAAAAAGAGATTTGCCGGTGAACCGATTTTCGACTTGGCGGCTGTGGAGTCCACCTATCCCGACGGCAAGCGGGAAACATTCTCTTTGAACGGGCGGACAAATTACAGCTTAATTCAGGCCTATTCCAATGACGGCGGCCATTTAAATGCCGATGGCCGACGATGGGTAGCCGCCCATTTACTGCATTATTTGGCGGCATTAGTAAAAAAACGGAATGACACCGTTACTTCAACAAAATAGCGTAAGGAAAATTTTATTTAATGAAAGGCACGTATGCATAAACCGGTTAGATTATTGCATGAGATTTTGGAAAACGCCGTTGAACGTCATGCGCAGAAAATTGCTTTGTTTGCCGAAGGCAATCCGTTTACTTATGAAGAAGTTTGGCAAGCAGCCTTGCGCTTGAGTAATGCTTTTAAAGAACGCGGTGTGCGTAGGGGTGATCGGGTGGCCATTTACATGGATAACACTTTCCCTGCCGTGGTTTCTGTGTTTGCCACTTTGATGACAGGTGGTGTATTTCTTATGATTAATCCACAGACGAAACCGGATAAATTACGCTTTATTTTAGATGATAGCGAAGCGGTTATTTTGTTGACGGACGGGCATTTGGCCGATCATTTTGCGTCCGTTGCAAATACAAATAAACGCTTAAAATCGGTTATTGCCTCTGGGGACCTGTCCCGCTTAACCCAAGCGGAATTCCATCTGGAAGCTTTTGATCAGGTATTAGCCGAAGCACATCCTGAAAATGAACCTGCTTCTGTAATTCCAAACGATTTGGCCGCTTTGATTTACACCTCGGGCAGTACGGGATTTCCCAAGGGCGTGATGATGACCCATCAGAATATGGTGTTTGCTACGGGAAGTTTGTGCCAATATTTACGGCTTACCGAAGACGAGCGCATTATGCTAATGCTACCCATGGCCTTCGATTACGGCCTGTATCAATTATTTATGGCTTTTAACATGGCGGCCACACTCATTGTGGAGCGCTCCTTTATTTTTCCTACTCTGGTTTACAAACGTATTCGGCAATTTAAAGCTACGGTTTTTCCCGGGGTGCCAACGATATTTGCTACTTTGATTGCCGCGCACGAAAAGTCGGGCCTGACATTTCCATCTGTCCGTAAAGTAACCAATACGGCTGCCGCTTTGCCCCCCGAATATTTACAACCGTTAAAGTCAATTTTTCCCAATGCACTGATTTTTAAAATGTACGGATTGACTGAATGCAAACGAGTTGCTTATCTGGAACCGGAGTTACTCGATAAAAAGCCCGCTTCGGTGGGAAAGGCCATCCCAGGAACGGAGGTTTTTTTACGCTCACCGGATGGTAAACCTGTCCCTCCCGGAGAAGCCGGAATTTTGTACGTACGTGGCCCGCATGTTATGGCGGGCTACTGGAAGAATGAGGCACAAACCGCACAAATGTTAGTACCCGGTCCGGTGCCAGGTGAAAGAATTTTGTGTACCCACGATTGGTTTAAAACCGATGAAGACGGTTTTTTGTATTTTGTCGGACGAAGTGACGATATCATTAAAACCCGTGGCGAAAAAGTAAGCCCCGTTGAAATTGAGAACGTACTGTATCGGATTAAGGGGGTGAAAGAAGCCGCGGTCGTCGGGGTGCCCGATGATCTCCTGGGGCAGGCTATTCGCGCTTTTGTCGTAACGGAAAACGGCTTGACCGAGAAGGAAATTAAACGTGTGTGCGCGAAACATTTGGAAAATTTTATGGTGCCTCATCGAATTTCGTTTTTACCCGAATTACCAAAAAGCCCCAATGGCAAAATTGACAAAAAAATTTTAAAAGAGATGGCACAAAATGAATCGTAATACTCAGTGGGATACTTTACTGAACACTTTGAAACAGAATTTGCATATTTTGCCGGATAAACCGGAAGAAACTCCTGAAGCGACCCTGAATGCCTTGTGGCTTTTGGCGGCTGGGCAACCGGTGTCTGTCCAAAAGGCGACTAACATGTCCTTACCGCAATTAACAACAGAACAAACAACCCGTTTGGAAAATTTGATTAAGCAACGTATTGACGGTGTGCCTTTGGCACATTTGACGGGACGCCAGCAATTTATGGGAGTTGAATTGTTAGCAGGGCCACAGGCGCTGGTTCCGCGCAAAGAAACCGAGCTTTTGGGCTTTGGTGCTTTGGAATTGTTAAACGAATTGGCCCGGGAGCGAGATTTGCCTTTAACGGTTCTGGATATTTGTACGGGGGCCGGGAATTTAGCTGTTGCCATAAGTGTTTTGTTCCCGGATTTGCGTATGTTTGCCGCCGACCTTTCGCAGGAAGCCGTAGCCTTGGCGCGTAAAAACGTGGCCTTTCATCACTTACAAGATAAGGTTCAGGTAGAAGCGGGGGATTTATTACAACCCTTCGACACGGGCCGGTTCCATCATAATGTGGATTTACTTTTGTGCAATCCGCCTTACATATCGTCTGCCAAGGTTAAAACCATGCCCGACGAAATTTCACGTTTTGAACCCAATTTAGCTTTTGACGGAGGACCTTTCGGAATTAAAATTTTGGGGCGTTTAATTAAAGAAGCACCTCTCTTCCTCAATTCCGGCGGTTGGCTGGGATTTGAAGTGGGGCTGGGGCAGGGCGAACCCATGAGAAAGCGATTGCAAAAAAACGCACATTTTGACGAAATTCGTGTAAAAATGGATGCCCAGGGCAACATACGTGCTTTGTTTGCGCGGCGTATTTAGGCCGGTTTGCTCCCTAAATAAAATTTCGATTTCAAAAGAACTTCTTCCCCGGATTATTCCGTCTTTTCCTGTTCAAATAGTCCTTAAAAATAAATTTGCCATTTCCTTTGTATTCTCATTAACTTAAACATTTTCAAATAATAAAAACATACGGATGAGCATGAAAAATCAAACGGCATTGGAAAATGCGCGCAAATATTTGCGCAATGAACAATATGAACAGGCTAAACAAGCCTATTTGCAAGCCTTAAAGTCGGCCGAAAATGACGTGCATCGAGCGATTATCTGGGCCGAACTAAGCTGGACTTTTTACCATTTAAAATCGTACCAAAGCTGCATCGAAGCGGCTGAAAATTGTTTGCAATACGATCCGAATTACGCTTCCAAAGAAGACCTGCATCGTATTATCGGCTTTGCCTACCTTGCGTTGGGTCAGGATGACAAAGCAATCGAACATTTGGAAACTTCGTTGAAAATCGATCGCAGCGCGCTAAAACAGCAGTTTGCCATTTACGAATTGGGCAAGCTGTATTTTAAACACCAAGATTACGACCGCGCCGAATCTCTTTTTAAAGAGGTGGAAGCGCAATTTTACCAGAATAATCAGGAATATTATCTGTCCCTTTTGTACATGAAGGGCTTTATCAAATACTACGCCGGCCAACTGGACGAAGCGGAACGGTTGTTTGAAGAAATGTTGGAAAACGCTCCGGATGCCGAACGTCGTTCTTCGGCCTTATTTGGCCTGGCCTTTGTAGCCTTTGCCCGCAAAGAGTATTTGAAAACCATCAATTTGTGCGAAGCCGTAGCCAAAAGCAACGAGCATTTTTACGATACGGAAACTCTGGGTTTTTTGACAGCGGCCTCGTTCCATCATTTAGGACGCAATGATGTTTTTGAACAGTATTACCGGCAATTAATCAAACGCTTCCCGCAGGGCCGCTACCGAAAAGAATTGGAACAGATAAAATCCAAAATTAGTAATTAAAATTTGAAACGAATGACAACGAGCGCTTTTACGAGTCGTTTATTGTCCATGAATGATAAAGGTGCCAAAAAGATTGTGACCGTCGGATTTTCGGCATGGAATGCCTGTTTTCTCTGAAATTAAGGGAAACCGTTGGCGTCGATTTAAATTGGCGGTTTTTGAAATGAATGCAAATATTAGACGGAAAGTTTTGAAACAGACGCATGCAGCGCATTAAAGAGACGATATTTAATTTACCTGAATTAAAACAATTCAATGGCCTGTTAAAAAAAGAAAAAAACCTGCAAATATCGGGCTTAACGGGATCGTTTCGCGCTTTTTTGCTTGAATATCTCTTGGAACATGCCCGGCAGCCCATCCTTTATGTGGCCACAGACCTGGATTCCGCCGAAAAATTACGAGATGATTTTGAACTGATCGCCGGTAGCGAAGCGCTGGCCTTCCTGCCTCCGCTTGAGTTCGAGCCTTTCGACCGTTCCGAAGCGAATCCCAGTGTGCTCCGTTTGCGCATCGAGGCGAGGCAAAAAATGATCGAACATGACCGCTGGCTGGCCGTTACCACGCCGCAGGGTCTGGTGGAGCTCTGGCCGAAAGCGGAGGAATTTCTCGATCGGGAAGTTTATTTGAAAAAAGGCATGCGGGTTCGCTTCGATGAGCTGATCCGACAGTTGTCCGAAATGGGCTTAACACGCGTTGAGATCGTGGAAAACGTGGGCGAATTCAGTGTGCGCGGCGGTATTGTGGATGTGTACATTTACAACTACGATGATCCCATCCGTTTGGAGTTTTTCGGGAATGAAATCGAGTCCATTCGCTTTTTCGATGTGATCTCCCAGCGCTCATCAACGCCTGTAGATGAAGTGGTACTTTTACCGCATCTGGAACATCCGGAACAGCAGGTGTTTATTGATGAGGTCTTACCGGAAAATACGCTTCTGTTTTTCGAAAACCTCGCTTTAACAAAAGAATATGTGCAAACGGTCGCGCAAAAAGCGGCCCAATGGCAGGCAGCGGAAATTTTGGAAGAAGACGACCCTTTCGAAACACAAACGGCGGCCTCTGAACGTTATTTACCTCCGGAACGTTTCGAAGCCCTTTTAAATTTACATCTGCTTTTCAAAACGGATTTCGTACGCGATCCCGAGGTAAAAGAGGTGCGTTTCCCCGTGCGACCGCATCCTCTGTTTCACGGACGCCTAAAGTTGTTTTTGCAGTATCTAAGTGAAAAACATGCCGCCGGACAGGATCGCTACGTCGTGATTCAGGTCAGCAATCGGGAACAACAGGATCGTTTGCTCGATATCTTCGAAGAAGAACGTCTGGAATTCAACGGCCGTTTTCAATTCGGAACACTGCACAACGGTTTTGTTTTGCCCGATGTGCCTCTGGAAGTTTTGACCGATCATGAAATCTTTCAACGTTTTAAGCGGAAAAAAGGCTACAAGCGTTTTAAAAGCGGTGCTTACCTGCGGCAATTAAGCGGATTGAATTTGTACGATTATGTGGTGCATGTGGATTACGGCATCGGGCAATATCTGGGTATGGAAACCCTTAATTACGGGGCGACCAAAAAAGAATGTATTAAAATCGGCTATCGGAACGGGGATCATCTTTACGTTACGGTAGATCGTTTGAATCGCGTGCAAAAATACAGTTCGGAAGCCGGAGCCCCGCCCAAGTTAACCAAATTGGGTTCGGGCGAATGGGATCGGGTTAAGCAAAAGACCAAAGAATCCGTGCAAAAGATCGCTCAGGAGCTCATCCAAATTTATGCCGCCCGCAAGGCTCAGGGCGGTCATCGTTTTTCTCCGGACAATTATCTGTTAAAAGAATTGGAAGCCTCCTTTCCTTACGAGGAAACCCCCGACCAGGTCAAATCCATCGAAGAAGTGAAGCGCGATATGGAAAGCGATCAGCCCATGGATCGCCTCTTGTGCGGTGATGTGGGCTTCGGCAAAACCGAGGTGGCCCTGAGGGCGGCCTTTAAAGCCATTCTGGACGGCAAGCAGGTGGCCATGTTGGTGCCCACGACGATTTTGGCCTTTCAGCATTACGAAACCTTCCGCGAACGTTTCGAGGAATTTCCCGTACGGGTGGAAATGTTAACCCGTTTTCGCACGGCGGCCCAACAAAAGAAAATTTTGGCCGATCTGGCGGAAGGGCGGGTGGATTTGGTCATCGGTACGCATCGTCTGCTTTCCAAAGATATTCGTTTTAAAGATTTGGGCTTGTTGATTGTGGACGAAGAACAACGTTTTGGTGTGCGCCAAAAAGAACTGCTGAAAAAGATGCGCGTTTCCGTTGATGTGCTTTCCATGACGGCCACTCCCATCCCGCGCACCCTGCACATTGCCTTAATGGGTGCCCGCGATCTGTCTTACATCGATACCCCGCCCAGCAATCGGCTGCCCGTGCACACCGAAATTATCCATTGGAACGAACGCAAATTGCGCAATATCATTTTAAGGGAAATGGAACGCGGCGGACAAGTGTATTTTGTGCACAACCGGGTGGAAACCATCGAGGGGGTCAGGGCCGCTTTAAGTCAAATAGTGCCGGAAGCTAAAATCGCCGTGGGGCACGGACGCCTAAGAGAGACGCAGTTGGAAAAGGTGATGCTGGATTTCATGCACGGTCGCTACGATGTTTTATTGGCCACCATGATTATCGAAAACGGCCTG
Organism: uncultured Caldithrix sp.; assembly: GCA_964532875.1. Taxonomy (GTDB): domain Bacteria; phylum Calditrichota; class Calditrichia; order Calditrichales; family Calditrichaceae; genus Caldithrix. Next base: position 22,702 of record CAZHIZ010000002.1, read on the forward strand.
GATATCCCCAATGTAAATACGATGATCATTAACCGGGCCGACCGTTTCGGTCTGGCTCAATTGTACCAGTTACGCGGGCGGGTGGGGCGTTCCAATCAACAGGCATACGCCTACCTGATTGTGCCGCCCATGCACAAAATCAGCTCTTTGGCCCAAAAACGTTTGCGGGCCATTCTGGATTTTACGGATTTGGGCAGCGGGTACAAAGTGGCCCTGCGCGATTTGGAATTGCGCGGTGCCGGCAATTTATTGGGCAAAGAGCAAAGCGGCTTTGTGCAAAGTGTCGGTTTTGAAATGTACACCAAAATTTTGGATGAGGCCGTGCAAGAAATGCGCAAAGGAGCTGTGCCCTCTTCCAAAACCGCCACCAAAGCGGAACCGGTCCGGCCTACGGATCCCAAATTGGATGTGGATTTCGATTTGCTGATCCCGGCCGAATACATTCCCTACGAATTGGAACGAATTTCCATTTACCATCGTTTGGTAAACTTTACGAGCATCGAGCAAACGGAAGAATTGAAGGACGAACTAAAGGATCGCTTTGGCGCGTTTCCTCCGGAATTGGAATTGTTGCTCCTGGCTATCGATATTAAAATCTTAGCCGGCCGCCTGTTAGCCGAACGGGTCATCGTCAACGATCAAAAAATAAAATTACTTTTCGGTGAACATGCGGAAAAAGAAGAAGCCTTTTTTAACGAATTAATACCGGCCATGTTGGAACAAAAGATGGCTCCGGTGCAATTTTTAAATCAAAAAACGCTCGGTGTGGAATTTAAGATTAGCGGAAAGGATAAAAAGGAACGCATGCTTTTTGCCAGAAATTTATTGCATAACATTGTAAATAAAGGTTAAATTAGGTCATTGGCGAAAAACGATTGGTATTTCATTAATAATTTGAAGATAAAAGGCGTCCGCGACGGTTTAATGAACGAATGCCTGATGTGTTAAAAAACAGTTAAATGATGCACAAAAATTTAAGGAGGCTTTTTATGAAGCGCTGGATTTCAGGCCTTGTCCTGATCACGATGATTTTATTGACATTCGGTTGCCAAAAACTTTCCAACGATACGGTGGCTAAGGTAGGCAAATTAACCATAACGAAAGATGATTTTAAATTTGTCCTGCAACGACGCTTTCCGGGCAAAGCACTGGCAAAAATCGACTCCGCACAACGCAAATCCATATTAAACTACATGATTAATAAATATCTGCAAGCCAATGCCGCTCTGGATTTGAAACTGGATACCATGATGGTCTTTCGTAGCGATCTGGAAAATTTCAAAGCCCGATTGGTTGGTAATAAGTATTTCGAACGGGTGATCGTGGATAAAATGATTCCGGAAAAAGAATTGCGCGATACCTTTGAACGTCAAAAGGAAGAAGTGAAAGCTCAGCACATTTTAATTCAGTACAAAGGCGCGCGCAACAGCCGCGCCAAACGCAGCAAAGAAGAGGCTTTCAAATTAGCCGAAAAGATTGCCCGAAAAGCGCGGGAAGGCAAGGTAAGTTTTGCCTATCTGGCCGAAAAATATTCGGACGACCCCTCGGCCAAATCCAATAAAGGCGATCTGGGTTATTTTACCTGGGGGCGAATGGTCGGGCCGTTTCAGGAAAAAGCATTCAGCATGAAAGTGGGCGAAATTTCCGATCCCGTGGAAACCATGTACGGGTTTCACATCATCAAATTGGTCGATCGGCGGCCCAATCCTTTCTTTAACGAAGCCAATTACGAGCAGCAAAAGGAAGACATCAAACGCAATTTGTATTTTGCCAAGCAAGACACCGGGCGCATGCTCTGGGAAAAACAAAAGAAACTGTTACGGTCCAAATACAATGCTAAAATCGATACGGCCAATATTGATAAGGTGGTGGAACTGGCCAAGCAAAAACAACAGAACGGTTTGAACAATCCCCAACATTACAGCAATGATGAAAAGAATATCGCTTTGGCTGAATGGAAGGGCGGTCGTTTAACCTTAAACGATTTGTTCCTGATCTACGGCGGGCGTCGCTTCCCGGCCTTGCAACGACGCATCACCAAAAAGAGCAACATGGTGCGCATTGTGGATCAAATACTGCTGGGCAAGTTGATCCAGACCGAAGCGCAAAAAATGGGTTTGATGGATGAATTCGCCATTAAAACGAATTTAAAGGATTACAAAATTCAGAAATTGGCCACCATGGCTTTGGAACATGAAGTAAAGCAAAAAGTCAAACCGACCGATGACGAAGTGAAAAAATATTATCAGGAACATCAGAAGGAATTCGTCAAACCGGCTGAGATCGAAATCTGGGAAATCTACGTCAAAGACAAAAAGAAAGCCGACAAGGTATTACGCTTAGCCAAACGAGGCTACGATTTCGGCAAGTTGGCACAGAAATATTCGGAAGACAAATACTATCAAAAACGAAAGGGCTATGTCGGTTTTAAGGCTAAAAACCGCCGTGGCGCCGTTTCGCGTAAAGCGTTTGAAGTTGGCCCCAATAAAATCGCCGGTCCGGTAGCCTATCGTGGCGGCTACGTAGTTTTAAAGACGGGCAAGTTGCATCCGCAGACCATACGCAGTTACGAAGAGGCGTTTAACAGTGCCAAATCGCGGTTGCGTAACGAAATGCTCAAAAAACGTCGGGACGAATGGCAAAAAGAATTGCGCAAAATGTACGGCGTAAAAGTAAATGAGAAATTAGTGGAAACCTTGCAATGAGCAATTTAAAGCGTCCTTTTTTTCGCTGGATAGGGCTTGCCGTCTTTTTGGCGGCAAGCCTTTTGGGTTGTGAAAAGAGTGAGAAAATGCCGGAAGATATGGTAGCTCAGGTCAATGATCATTATTTGCGTTTGGCACAGGTAAAGGCCAGTGTTCCTGCGGGACTTTCGGATGATCTGGCTCTTTCTTTGAAGAAGAATATCATCTCGCGTTGGGTGGAAAACGAAGCCCTGTACGAAGCGGCTCTGGAAAACGGAGCAGAACTGACGGATTTCGATAAATATTTGATTAATGAATATCGGAAATCATTGATCATCCAACACTATTTGGATCGCAAATTAAAAAAGAAATACAATATTTCGGAAAAAGAGATCGAAGATTATTACGCCCGGCATAAAGACGAATTTAAACGGGCCAAAGATGAATTTCATGTGGTGCATTTATTCATGGCGCAAAAAGATTTGGCCATCTTTAAGGAAATCCGCAATAGTAATGATTTGATGACCATCATTAAAAAATATTATCTGAACGAAAAATCAACGGTGGGGCAACCCAACGGCGATTTGGGCTATGTCCCTGTTTCGGAGTTTCCTGAGCGTTTCGTGCGCGTTTTAAAACGCATGAAAACGGGCACTATTTCCAGAGCGATTAAGACTTCCGACGGCTATCATTTTTTTCAATTATTGGATCGGCAAAAAGCAGGTTCCGTGCGCAGTTTGGATTTGGTACGCGACGAAATTATTCTGCGACTCAATAAACAGCATCGGGATCAGGAAATGAAACGCTTGGTGCAAGAGGCCAAGCAGAAAGTCCAAATTCAAACGTATTTAAGTAAAATTCAATAAATTAAGGTTGTTTTGTATGAAAAAGATCGTATGGCTTATTTTATTTTTTATTATTGGATTGCAAACGGTGCAGGCCCAACAGTTGGTGGAGGCCATTGCGGCTATTGTGGGTGATCAAATTATTCTCAAATCGGAATTGGACCAATTCGTGCAAAATTACATTGTGCAAAATCGTCTGGATATTACACCGGGCTCGGAACGCTACAATCAATTGCGGCGCAAAATGTTGGACGGCTTGATCGAGCAAAAGGTGCTTTTGGCCAAGGCCAAGGCCGATACGATCACGGTGGATGACCAGATGCTGGACCAGCGGGTGGAAGAGCGCATTAAGTACATGATTCAACAGGTCGGTTCGCAAGACAAGCTGGAAAAAGTGTTCGGCATGTCCATGAATCAAATTCGCAAAGACACGCGCAAAATGATTAAAGAACAGCTTTTGGTAGAGCAATTGCGGGCCAAAAAATTCAGGGGCATTAAAGTATCACGCCGTGAGGTGGAAGAATTTTACAAAATGTACAAAGACAGTTTGCCCATCCGTCCGGCTACAGTGGATATCAGCCATATTTTAATGCAGGTAAAGCCTTCGGAAGAGGCGCAAATGAAGGCCTACCAAAAAGCGGAAATGATTTTAAAGAAATTGAAACAAGGGGCCGATTTTGCCCAACTGGCCAAAGAATATTCGGACGATCCGGCTTCCGCCAAACGCGGCGGTGATTTGGGCTGGACCAAGCGCGGCGATTTGGTGCCGGAATTTGAAAATGTGGCTTTTAATTTGAAAGACGGGGAGATTTCCGGCATTGTGCAAACCCAATTCGGTTTTCACATCATTCAGCTACTGGAACGCCGCGGGGAGCGCATTCATACGCGCCATATTTTAATCCGTGTTCAACCCACAAAGGCCGATGAAGAACGGGTCATTAAAGAATTAAAGGAAATCCGGCAAAAAATTTTGGCTGGTGCCAGTTTCGACAGTTTAGCCTTAAAGTACTCGGATGATCCGAATGTCAAAAAAGACCACGGTCATCTGGGCGTTTTCGAACTGGACAAATTGCAAATTCCGCAGTTCCGGACTGTACTTGCCAAAATGAAACCGGGCGAAGTGAGCGAGCCTTTTAAGACCGAATACGGCTACCATATTGTGCGTTTGAATGCCTTTACTCCGGCGCACAAATTAACCTTAAAAGATGACTGGGAAGAAATACAAAAGTACGCCTTAAATTACAAAATGCAAAACGAATATCAGAAGTGGATTAATGAGCTGAAGAAGCACATTTACATTAAAATAAACGAAACATAGTAAATGGCCGATTTAATTCTTTTCGAACCTTCGCCTATGCGGCAAAGGTCCATTTTAAAAATTCTTGAAGCATGGCAGGAGCGTGTCGAAACGCTAACGGATTTTCGCGAATTTCAAGAGCGCCTTGAGAGTTCGGAAGGACGAATTGCTCTGTTGGATATGGATTTGCTTCCTGCCGAAGGCAGGAACGGCATTCTCGGTAAATTAAAATTTTGCCGGGAATTTCATGTTTTAATAGCCGTTTCCGAGCAGAACGAAAACAAGCGCCTGACTTTTACTCTGCAGTCGGGTATCCCGGTTCTTCCCTTAAATACGCGGCTCGATGGCCCTCTAAGCAAAATCCTGAAACAGGCCCGGGATCAATTACAAGACCTGCGCCGAACCGACCAGAAGGATGAAATTCGCTTCGTCGGAGAACATGCTTCCGTTAAAGCCGTTTTGCAACGAGTCGATTTAATAGCCGATACGGATGCCAACGTTCTGATCACGGGAGAAACGGGCAGCGGTAAAACCATCCTTGCCAAATTGATTCACAACCGCTCTTACCGGCGAAACGAGCCTTTTATTCACATTAATTGCGCGGCCATACCGGATCAATTGCTGGAAGCCGAATTGTTCGGCTACAAAAAGGGGGCCTTTACCGGTGCCAATAAAGATACCGCCGGAAAATTTAAAGCAGCCGGTCGCGGCACGATTTTGCTGGATGAAATCGGCGAAATGCCGGTGCATCTGCAAGCCAAACTCTTAAAAGTGCTCGACGAAAACCGATATTACCCCATCGGCGGGACGCAACTGGAAACCGTATCGGCACGCATTCTCGCCGCTACCAATAAAAATCTGTTTGAAGAAATGATCCAGAAGCGCTTTCGCAAAGATCTGTTTTATCGTTTGAATTCCTTTGAAATACACATTCCCCCTTTAAAAGAACGGCGTGAAGATATTCCCTTGCTGTTTAATTTTTACATTGATGTGTACACCAGAAGACACCAAATCCCCAAGCCCCGAATTCAATATTCCGTTTATGAAGTTTTGCGGCATTACGATTGGCCCGGCAATGTGCGTGAATTGCAGAACCTGGTGGAAACGCTTCTTTACTTCCGGCCGGAATTTATCACGCTGGAACTCTTGCCCCAACATTTCTTTTCGGGGTATACGACGCAAATGATTAAAATGGGTGAAGAATTCCGATCTTTGGACGAAATAAAGAAAAGCTATGCCCGTTATATTTTACAGCACGTAGAAGGCAACAAAAGCAAGGCTGCTAAAATTTTGGGGGTCGATATTAAAACATTTAATAAGTTGATAAAAGAGTTTTAATCAATTTAATGGAGTATGGTATGGTTCGAGCGATTTGGCGTAATTTGCCTTTTGTTAAATACAAACTATTGAATGAATTATTGCTAAAAACCCATGCGGTACTCGGCCAAATTCAAAAAATTTGCTACAAACCTCAAAATAGCCAGGAACTGTACAAAACCCTCTTACCGTTATTTGTGGAATTGGCTTTCCCTTTGAAAGAGCAGATTTTTGTTTTCAGCCATGAGCGCGGCCAGGGTGACGAGTGGACGGATTTACTGAATTCGGGTAATCTTAAATTTAAAAACACCAACAAGCTGGAAATCTTTTTAGACCATGAACCGGCACTTAAATTAAACAATTTGACAAAATATTTTGCTACGCCCTTGCCGGTGGAGGCCAAAGGCGGTTTGGCTTTTAAACTAACCCACGGACATGATTATCTTTTCCTTTACAAAAAGGCCGATGCCTTTATCAAAGCTTATTTTGAAATTCTGTTCAACACATTTTCGGCTCTGGCCAAATATTTAGCCATTAATAGTGAGAACGCCGTTTTAAAAGAACAAATCGAATTGCTGAAAAAGCAAATTATCGAAGTAAACGATCGCTTAACGGAAGCGGAAAAAAATCTCAAACGCCGCCTTCATGAAATCGACCAACTGTTTCAAGTCAGTAACGAATTGTTCGGCATGGTGGATCGCGAGAATTTAATCAACACGGCCTTGCTGATTATTGTGGGACAATTGGGGGCCGATAGTACCTTTGCCCTTTTGCACAATGAAGAAACGGAAGCCTATTCCGACTTTTATTCCAAGGGCTTCGGCATCGAACAACAAAATTTTTCATTGGATAAAAATCATCCTCTGATCGTTTATTTCCGCAATGGCGGCGATATTCTGTTCCACGAAGACATTCAGTTCAAAGATTCCAAAGAAGACATTCTTCCGTTTTTTCAGGAGACGAAAGCCCAGATGGTAGCTCCTTTGATTGTTGACGGTGAGTTAATCGGTATTTTGGGTTGCGGAGAAAAATTATTCGGTGGTGCTTATGATTCCATCGATAAGCGTATTTTTCGTGTGCTCATGAATACCATTACACTGGCCTTTAAGAACCAGTTTTTGTATCAAAAGGTATCGGAAGAATCGTTTATCGATGAGAATACGGGCTTGCCCAATCGCAGATATTTTGAAAAACGCATGGCCGAAGAAAAAAGTCGCGCCAAACGCCAGAAGAATAATTTGGGCCTGTTTATTATTCATCCCGCTGAGACCGATAGCTTATTAAAAAAGTTGGATAAAAATCTTGTGCAATCCATTGAACGTAAGGCGAGTAAAAAACTGCAGCCCATTATTCGTATGCAGGATTTTTTAGCTATCGTTGCTCCGGCCACCTTTGCTTTGGTAGCTCCGGGCATCGAAGAAGAAGCCATGTTTCCGGTAATTGATCGTGTAAAAAATGCTCTGGAGCCGTTTGCCGTTGACGAAAAAATTCATCCCGATCGTGAACTCCGTTTCGAAATTGAACGCTATATTTATCCTCAAAAGGAAGTGGAATTCGAATTAGTCTTGAATCGTTTTCTTAAAAAGGAAGAAGATGAAAAAGAGAACGATACGGACTTACTCACGGATTTGGATTTTAACTTTTAAAATTTAACAACTTATTGCCTTTTTGACGAATTCGTTGTATTATAAGGATTAGTCAAACCTGAATTGAGCGGTGTCTTCCCATGTTAAGGCCGATGATTGTTGAACGATGGATTGCAGCCAATCGGTTTTGCAAGGTTAAAATAGAATTCATCTGAAGGCGTTTCCTGGAGCCGCGTAATTTCTTAAAAAGTGCGCAGAACAATCGCTCAATGGGGCATGATTCATTTGCTTTTAGGCTATCGACTTTTTTTGAGGGTGTACAATGTCGGATATCGGGTATAATGACAATGTAGTTGTAGGCGATCGGACGTTTCATATTCAAACGGCTACCAATAAATCCAAAGGGGTAGTGCGTTGCGAGGTATTTGAAAAAGGGCGCTTGATCACCACCAGAGAGCTCAAATACGAACGGCGTAAGAAAAAGCAAGCCGAAGCTTCCGAAGATCATATCCATTCGTTCGTAAAAGATGTGCATGTTGCCACGGTTGATGAATTGAAATTTCTATTCAAAGTGGCACAGCGCATTAACAAAGCCCCCAGTACATCTTCCCTTATTAAATTAGGCCTGTTGTTTTTAAAGCATAACCTTATTGCAGATGCCGTTCGCACGTTTAAAAAGGTGCTCCAGATCGAACCGGCTTCGGACAGAGCCATGATTTTGCTCGCTTCCACCTATATTAAGATGAACCGCAACGATGCGGCTATCGAGCTTTTGGAACGGGTTGTGAAGTCGGGGTATTCGTATGCCGATGTGTATAATAAAATGGGATTGGCCTACCTGAATAAAAAAAATTATTCCAGAGCCTTGAATTCTTTTCAAGAGGCATTACGTATTAATCCGTCTTACGGCGAGGCCCAATATAATGCGGCCATTGCTTATTTACAAAGTTTGTCCCGCAAGGAAAGCGGATCGTTTCTGCCGCCTCCGTCTATTCGTGTGGAACGGGCCAAACAGCTTTTGCAGAAAGTCGCTTTGCAAAATAAAAGTTTTAAGGCCATGCTGGCCAAAGAAGTGGAGCAACTTTTAGACCGAAAAGAATTCCGACAGGCGGTTCAGCTTTTACACAGCCAGCGTGATCGGCTATTCCCCATGGATACGACGGGCCTTATCAGCACCAGTTTTTATTTGAAATTTATGTACGATGGTGTACGTTTAACGGAAAAAGAAATTAAGCAATATGAACAGGAACTAAAAGAAGCCATTGAGCAAAAACCGGATTATGCCGATTTGTGGAATAGTTTGGGCATTGTTCATCTGATTCAATGCCGCAATTTGTTTTTACAGGCTTTAAATGAATTCGATCATGCCTTAGAGATCAATCCGGCTTACGAAAAAGCTCGAAAAAATAAAAAGTTGGTCGAAAATGACGGGAAAGAATTTTTGATTTTGTTACGGGCTATTTTAAAATGAAACGATTAAGCGCCACATTTTTAGGGAAAAACCGCGCGCTTATTTTTCTGGGCACTCAGGTTGCCGTTGTGCTGGCGGGAATCGGATTGGTGGCTTTCCCGCCGGCCGGAGCTTTATTGGCCATGGCAAAAATGGTTTGGATCGCTTTGGGGCTTCAGGCGGCAGGGACATTACTCTTTGCCGTGGTAATTTCCGGAAAGCCGTTTAATCAATCACTATCAGCGGGATTTTTTTATTTTGATTTGGCCATGGCCTACTTTTTGGAAATGCCCTATTCCGGCGGAGCGTCTTTCTTTTTGGTTATTCCGGCCTTTGTATTGCTTGCCTCCGTGCTCATTTTCTCCGATAAATGGGTCATTCGCCTAAGCATTGCCACCGCACTTTTTTTGATTTTCGGGAGCGTTCTTTATGCCCTCACGGGAATTCTGCCTTTCCGTTTATCTTTTGTATTAACGCAGGTTCTGCTTTATTCGGTCGCTGTTTTTCTAATGTATTGGGCGCGACGTTCCTTGTTTTATCTGGAAAGGGAAAACAGAGCGTTAAAAGGCTCTTTATTTAAAGTTCAGAAAGAACAAAAAGATTTGAAGCAACGCTTAATTGTTCTTCAGCGGGGAAGTGAAAATTTAAGCAAAAATGTAAAACGCAGAGAGATTGAAATACAAAATATTTTAACTTTAAGCGAACAGATGAATATCGGTAAAGATTCCAAGGATGTGTTGCGTTCGTTCCTGTTAACGGCTTTAGGACAACTGGGCAGCAGTCATGCCTTCGTGATGGCCAAAGAGCGCAGAGACCAGAATTATTGGAATATCATTGTAGAAAAAGGATTGCGCTCCATGCATCCGGAAGACATGCGCATGTATCTGGACGGGAATTTTATTTCTTTGTTGCGTGCGGTGCGCGAACCCGTTTACATTAAAGAAATGCCGAAAGATAATTTGTTTACCGATGAATTGGATTTCATTAATACATTTTCCGATGATGTGGTGTGTCCGATTTTTGTCAACAGTCGTTTAATCGGTATGGTCGCCTTCGGGGCAAAAATTTCGGGTAAGGATTTCAGCAAAGAAGATTTTAATTTAATTGCGATTGTGGCCAATCAAAGCGCTTTTGTGTTGGATCAGGTGCAAAAAGCCGATGACTATCGCGACCAATTTTCGCGCACGGTGCGCGCCATGTTGTATGCCCTGGAAGCAAAATACATGTTCACGCGTGGCCATTTGTTACGCACAACCAATTATGTGACCATGACCGCCCGTCGGTTGGGTTTTTCGCGAAACGAAGTGCAGCAAATGGGCATGGGCAGTATTTTGCACGACATCGGTAAAACCGCGGTGCGCGATAAGTATTTGTTGTACGACGGTTCCTTAAGTAATACGGCCAAAGATTTACGCGTGAAAGAACGCATCTTAACTCACGCCGTGGAAGGGGGCAAAATATTGAAAGCCGCCGGTTTTAGCAGTACCCTGGTTGATATGGCTTTACACCATCATGAATATTTTAACGGACAAGGTTTCCCCGATCGGCTGGCCGGTGATGAAATTCCCATCCAAACCCGCATTCTGGCCGCTTGCAACGCTTACGATGCCATGACCTCTGATCGCCCGTACCGCAAAGCGCTTTCCAAACAAGTGGCCATCAATGTGATGGAGCAGCAAGCCGGACAACAATTCGATCCCGAAGTTGTTAAGGCTTTTTTAGATGTGCTTAAAAACTCAAGTACGCAAAACATGTATCATTGATTGGGATGCGAATCACGATTTGCCAGCAACTGTGCCTTGTATCACCGAAATTTCTACGGTTCTATCCGATATTGACTTAAGTAATTGATTATTATGCTTTGATTTTACAAACATCCCGGATAATAAAGGAGAGGCTTATGCCTAAGATGTTTAAACCCCGTTTTTTCTTTTTTTTAATCGTATTGTTACCAATCTGGGTTAATGCGCAAACGCAACCCTCGGAATGGAAGATTACGCCGGATGAACCCGGTACCCACAGTTTCTATTTGACCATGGGCTTTCGGGCAAATGCACGAACATTCTGGGGCGTGGCTATTCGGTTCTCCAAACAAGAACGGGTTTTCCCCAGAAGTATTGTTGTCGATGGGGAACAATGGTGGCTATTGAACGCCCGAAGCGCACCGCAAAAGAAAAAGGTTGTGCACTGGTATTATGCCGATTCCGTACTGGAATTGCGTTTTTCGCCGCAGTCCGTCACAGCGGGTTCCATTTGGGAGCTGCATTTACATCTTAGCGAATTATCCTCGAAGAAGAAGAAAATAGCCGTAGTGCTTATGGCTCTGTCGGCTGAAGGACGTACGGCCGGCGTTTTAAGCAAAAAAACGATGCCTTTACCCCAAAATGCACTAAAAATATTAAGGTAAAAGAATCATGAAGAAATACATACTTGCTATTTTCATAATATGCGGATTAAGTGTGCAGGCGGCTTTGGCCGATCAGGGCGGTAGTGATGCATTCGGTTATATGTGGACGGATAGTAAAGGTACCGTCACCATCGATTACAATTGGATCGATATTAAATCTTCGGCCAATCAGGTTTATGGGGCTTCGTATGATAATGAGGCTCCGGTGGGAAAGGCCTTGCCTTTTAAAGTTTGGTTTTATGGTGTTGCCCATGACAGTTTGTTTATTTCACCCAACGGTTGGTTCAGTTTTAAAAATCCGCAAGGTAATTCATATCCCGCAAACGACACACTGCCTTCGGCTTCGGCTCCGGATTCCATTGTGGCACCCTATTGGGACGACCTGACCGGTGACTCCCGTTATGACGACGGGATTTATTATGCCGTGGTGGGCAGTGCCCCCAATCGGAAAATTGTTGTTCAATGGGAATCGATTACCGCAGGTGCCTTGGGTGTAACTTCGACGCTGGTTTTTGAAGCGGTTATTTATGAACGCAATAATCTGATCAAGTTTCAATACAAAACGGTGGATAGCGATAAAAACGGCGGAGGTGAAGCAACAATCGGCATCGCCGCGGATGCCTCGGACGGCCTCACGTATTATTATGGTGACGGAACCGGTTTTGGCCCGTTAACTTCGAATATGGCCATTCTTTTTCATAATCGCCGACTTGTTTCGGGTGCTACGGCTGCCATTAGTCCGCTGGAGGCTCAGGCCGGTAGTTACACCCAATTCAACTACACTTTTTACGATATCGATCTATCCGGTGCCAAAGGTTTAGGCAAGCTGGACCGCTTCGCCATTAAAGTTCCTTTTAGCACGGTTCCGTCTGTGAGCGCCGTGTACTTGAACGGTGACGCGGCGTACATTCAAAACAGTCAAACGGCACCGAGCGATCCCGGTTATGCCGTTTGGTATTATGATTCCACTAAGGATTCGCTTATCGTATTAACATCGTATTTTGATGTACCCGATTCGGTACGTATTGTCTTCGGACAGAGCATGCCTACTTCTTTGTCTCAAAATAATGCCTATGCCAGCACATTTGATGCGCGCCTGGATCAATCGGCAGCCGGACAAAGTAGCGACGGAGGCTTTGCCGTCAATGTGGTAGCCGGAAATGTCGCCTATTACACATTCAATCCTTCCGCCGATCAAACTATCAGTGCCGGCGGAAGCATTAACTACACGATTACGGCCAGAGACCAATACGGTAACGGAGTGGTCAATTCTCAGAGCGTAACGGTAAGTACGCCGGGTAGTTCAACGGCTACGGTCAGCCCTTCCAGTAATTTGACCTTTGCCAACGACAGTACCTTGAGTTTCAGCGTAAGCGACAATACCGCCGGTAGCTTTACGGTTCAGGTAAGCAACGACAACGATAGCAACATCAACGGCGAAAGCGGATTGGTGACGGTACAGGCGACAACGGCCGATCATTTTGTCAAACTGAGTTCGGAATCGGCCATTACGGTGGGAACGGATCGCTTGTTACAGGTACGTTTGGAGGATGCCTACGGTAACGATTTATCGGGGGAGAGTGTTACTTTTACACGCGTACGCGGAAGCGGGACATTTTCCAACGGCTTAGCGAGCATCAGCGTTACCACGGATGCCAATGGTGTGGCGCAGGCCACATATACGGCCAGTACATCGGTGGGTTATGTTTCGGATAGCATTGATGTGGCAACGGGAACGGTGCGTACGGAATATGTTTTGCCGCTGCAAGCTGATGCGGTAACCCATTACACATTTGATCCCAGCGGCGATCAAACCATCAGTGCCGGCGGGAGTATCAACTACACGATAACGGCCAGAGACCAATACGGCAACGGGGTGGCCAATTCTCAGAGCGTGACGGTAAGTACACCGGGCAGCTCAACGGCTACGGTCAGCCCTTCCAATAATTTGTCCTTTGCCAATGATAGTACCTTGAGTTTCACTGTTAGCGATACGGTAAGCGGGAGCTTTGCCGTGCGCGTGGCCAATGATGCCAATACCGATATTAACGGCGAAAGCGGTTTGGTCACGGTAAATACCGGTGCTTTAAGCTATGTACTTATTCGTTCGGAAGCCAATAACGGCGGTACGGAAGTGGGTGATTTAAATTTAACGACCGATGATGTGTACACCTTTTACGCCGCCGGTTACGATAGCTACGGTAATTACATCAGTGATACGGATGTAACCTGGAGTTCGACCGGAAGTCTGGAAACGATCAATGCCACGGGATCGAAATTCACATTTAATCCCTCTCAGGCCGGAGGCAGCGGGCAAATAGTGGCCACGCCATCCGGGGGCGCTACAGCGGACCAAACTGGTACCATTTCCGTGAGCGTCGGTTCGTTGGCCGAATTGCGCATTCAAACTCAAAATACCGCCGGACAATCCACCCTGAGCGATACGTCCATTACAGCCGATGAAAATTTAACGTTGTATGCCGTAGGCTATGACGCCGACGGCAACTACATCGGTTTAACAGCGGCCAATTGGACTTTAAACACCCTGAGCGGAAGCCTTTCACCGGCCAATCCCACAACATCCGTAACATTTACCCCGGATCTCACCGGTAGCGGTTCCATCTCGGCACAGGCCGATGCCAACAGCCAGATCGGGGATCAAACAGGCAGCATTACGGTAACAGCCGGGGCGGTCAATTACGTACTCATCCGCGATGAGGCGAACGGCGGCGGACAGGAAGTTGGTGATGTGACCATGACGGCCGGTCAAACCCTTACGTTGTATGCCGCGGGTTACGATTCCAAAAACAATTTTGCCGGCAATGTTAATGTGGATTGGTCGGTAACCGGAACGCTGAGCGGGCTGAGTGCAGATCATACAAATACCTATGTGGTAACGCTTTCGCCGACTTCTCCGGGCTCCGGCACGGTGCAAACCAGTAATAGTAACGGTTGGAGCGATGATGCCACCGGCACGATTGACGTGCAGAATGCAGGCCTGGCCCGCATCGAAATTCGGACAGCCGCAGGGGGCAATGGAGTTGCTTTGGATGATTCCGCGGCCACAGCAGGTGATGCTTGGACATTGTATGCCGCGGGTTACGATACATACGGCAATTATTTACAGGATGTCGCGGTTAAATGGTCGGCCACCGGCGATAGCATCGGGTATTTTGCGAATAGCGATTCTTCTGCTTCCAACACGTTTCATTTTACCGTCGTCCATAGCGGAAAATTCATGATTTCCAAAAATAACGGCGGAAGTACGTTAACCGATGCTTCAGGTATCATTAAAGTTTCGCCCGGAGCACCGACCTCCATGGTTTACGTGAGTTCCAATAATTTTACGGGTAGTGCCGGTTCCAAAATAAGCGATTCGTTGGCCGTTAAAGTATTGGATGCTTTTAATAATGTCGTACCTGGTGTAACCGTCGATTGGAAGGCACAGGATCCGACAGCGAATTTAACGCCCACTACGGACCTAACCGACAATCTCGGTATTTCGCGTAGTAAATGGAAATTACGCGATACGATCGGCAAAGATTCAGCCTATGCTGTGGTTCAGGTTATTCCCGATTCTTTGAAATTTACGGCGAATGTCCTGGAGTCGAAAGCCAATTCACTGGCCCGCTGGAATGACGCCAGCAACGATAGCGCTCGTACGGGAACCGTTAAAACGCAAATTGCCCAGCCTTTTGTTCTGGAAGTAACCGATAGTCTGGGTAACCCGGTGAGCGATGTGCCCATTACGTTTGCCGTCTTGAATTACCCAGAAGGCGGCGGGGATTTCAGTTTTTCGCCGGATGCTTCCGAAACGACCGATCAAACGGGGCGGGCTACCGTTTATTTTATCCCGGGCAGCAAAACCGGAACTTACACGATTACCGGTTACAACGACAACTTAATCAATAGCGGAACCGTTTTCTTTAGTGTCAAGGCCGAACCGGCTGCGGTGGATCATTTAACCCTGTTAAGCACTAATAATGCTCAGGATACCGTGGGTACTGTTTACGGTGATTCGGTGCGCATTAAGGCGGAAGACGCATACGGGAACGGCGTAAGCGGTGTTTCCGTTACATGGACTCCTACTTCGGACGGTACGGTGAGCAACGGCACATCAACTACCAATTCCAGCGGACAAACCGCCACACAATGGACTTTGCGTACCCACACGGATAAAGACACGCTGATTGTGAGTAGCAATGGCCTTTCTTCGCTTTATGTAACGGCCAAACTTATCCCGGATGCTCCGGCTATTGTTCTAGCCGATTCGGGTGACGGACGAACGGGTGTGGCCGGAAACGGGCAATTAATACGTGCCCGTGTAACCGATCACTACGGAAATGCCATCAGCGGGCAAAAAATTTCTTTCCATCCTTTCAATTCCGACGGCTATTTATCGGCTTACGAAGTTAACAGCGATGCCGAGGGCCTGGCCGCCACCACTTACACCAGTCCGAGTAATGTGGATAGTTCTAAGGTTCAGGCTTATGTTGCCGGAGTCGATACGACTGTTTTTACGGTTTATGCCATTCGTTATCAGAGCGCCAGCCTTTCCCCGGCCTTGGTCGATGTGAACGATACCGTTGCTTTTACCGTAAATGTGACCAATGCCGGAAAAGAAAACGTTCCCCTTAATACCGGGCAAACCACCTTTTCCTTCGCAAACCAATTGTTCAACGCTGCCCTGGATTCACCGGCCGTGTTGCAACCCGGCATGAATCATTTGAAATTTGCCGCCACGCAAATACCGGCAAGCGTGGAGGCCGGAAATTACACACCACGTATCTCTTTTACCGGAAGCGGTGTGTATCAGGGCTTGCGCGGGTCGCTCAATACGGATGACGGCGAGTTAAGCGTGCAACCGGTTCGTATTTTATCGATTACGGTGCCGGATCCCAAGCAGGTGCCTCACGGCACGAGTAAAGAAAACATCCGCATGAAGGTTCGTAATTCCGGCAATTACACGGTAACCGTGGATTCCGTTTACTTGAAATTCACACCGGATTACAATTTTTCGCAGCAACGAACGGCCGGGCCGGACAGCATTAAACCGGGTACGGATGCCGTTTTTGAATTTACGGTGACGGTACCGTCTTCGGCTCCGGAAGATTCCATCACTGTGGACGGCCAGATTTTTGCCACGGCGCGGGTGACGGGAGACCAAATTCAGGATGGCGCGGCGGATCAGACGGATTATTTTATCGTTACGCAGCAGGCCGATTTACAATATGTGGATTTTAGCCCGAAAACGGTGTCCGAAAATCAATCCGTTGCTTTCACTTTCCAAATTCAAAATAACGGCGCCTATGATGTGATTCTCGATAAGGATAGTACACGGTTGGTGTTCGGAACACAGACGTTCTATCTAACGGATAATCAAACGGTTTCCGGTAACTCGGTCAGTACGGTATCTTTTGCCGCGCAAACGGTTACCTTGGGCGCCGCCTCAAGTCCCTATCCCGGTGTTTTGTATGCCTACGGCACGGAAAATACCATGCCGGTACGCGATACATTGTACACGGCAAGCAACGGCGATTCGTTAACCGTACAAAGTGCGGCCCAGCTTTCCATTGTTTCACTTACCTTGAACGATACCACGACCACCCAGGGGAATGAAAACGATACCTTAACCGTAGCTCTGCACAACAACGGGCAGGCGGCTGCGGTCATTACCACTTCCGATAGCGTGTTGCTCCAATATGCCTCCGAATACACATTCACCCCTATGCAGTCGTTTCCGTACACGATTAGCGGCAATAGCACGGCAAACTTACGTTATTTAATTAAAACGGCCGCCGATGCGCCTTTGGGTATGGATACCATGCGTGTGGAGGTAGGATATCAGGACCAAAATAGTCAAAGCAATTACCATGTTTCCGATCCCAATAAATTTGATGCGTGGAATGTTTTGGGGCGCGGGCAGATAACTATTTTATCCGTTTTAACGGATTACGATTCGGTGAGCACCGGCCAGGACAGCATTCTGGTCACGATGCGTGTGCGTAACGACGGGCACAATTCAGTTCAAATCGATAGCATCAAGTTGACCTTCTCCAACGGCAGCTATGATCCGACCACGGTGAAGCGTTCTGTTAACAAAATAATTAACGTGGGGCAAAGCGATACGTTGCAATTCCATGTAACCGTCGAAACCAACTCCTCCGTTGGCACGGCTTCGATTAACGGTCAGGCATACGGACACGATACCTTTAGTCAGGCATTGGCCCAGGATGCCGGTGCCGATACGACCGACAGTTGGTTAATTGTAGAAGCGGTTAATTTGGCGGCCGGGGAATTTCAACCGGCTCAAATTTCTTCGGGTCAGTACATTAGCCCCTGGGTTATTGTTACCAATTCCGGTCAGGCGGTGCTCTCATTCGACAAAGAGCGAACTATATTGTTTATCGAAAATCAACCGTCGTTCTACCGCAAATTGGTCCGCCCGACGTACATCCCGGGTGGTACAACCGATACGCTGTTTTTTGCAGGAGATACGGCCAGCGGGCCTTCGGGTCAATATGATGTACAATTACAAGTGATCGGTCAGGAAAACCATTCGTATTATGCCGATACCTTGAATGTTGCCAATCAATTGACCATCCAGAGCGGTGCGGATATGGCTATCGATTCGGTATTGGCCGAAGCAGACAACATCAGTCAGGGTACGGATACCACGGTGGTCGTAACCATAAAAAATAACGGCGAAGCCACTTTGTTGGTGGATACGCTGTACCTAAGCGCTTATCCCGATATTTCTCAAATAACTCCCGCTCTGCCGGCTGAAATCAGCGGGAACGGCAAGCAGCGCTTCACTTTACGCTTTACGGTACCTGCGGACGATCCCGTCGGCAGTAAAACTTTGGATGCCGTGGCACGGGGCCGCGATCAAAATTTGGTAAATGGAGGAATCGATTCCACTTTAGCCGATGATCATGCCGATGTGCCGGATCAATGGACTGTTTTTACACCCGCGGATGTGCAGGTCGCTTCCATCACCTCGCCCGACTCGGTGGTACATCAGGGCGATGCCAGTATTCCGATTCATATCGCCTTGCACAATTCGGGCTCGGCGCAGGCCTTGGTCACCGATGTTACCCTGCAGCAGGCCATCGGATTGTATGACTTCCACTATCCGGATTTCAATTTTACCTTAGCCGGAAACGGCGATACCACCATCACCGTTCTGGCCGATGTAAAGTCCAATTCGGCTACCGGTCAGGATACGATTACGGCTCGCGTTTCGTTTACCGATGAGTACGCCCAAAAGTCTGCTAACAATCAAAGCAATTCGGCTTTGAATTGGCGCATTGTCGGCGGGCAGCCCATTGTTTCCGTGATTTCGGTAAGTGCCGAACCGGAAAAAGTTTCTCTGGGACAAAGCGGCATAAATGTGAAAGTACGCGTTAAGAATACCGGTGATCGCGAGGCCGATATCGATACCCTGCGCCTGAAATTCAGCAATAATTCCTCTTCGGCCTACACACAAGGTACCATTTCTCCGGCTCTCGGGGCCATTCAACCCGGGGTGGAGGTTACCTACACTGTTCCGGTGGATGTCAATCAAACCGCCAATACCGGTCCCGATACGCTTTGGGCGGCTCTCGATGTGCACGAACCGGAAACCGGCCTTAGTTATTCCGTGGAAGACAGCACCATTAACGATTCCTGGCAGGTGCAAGAACGTCCATCCATTGTGATCGATAAAGTCGAAATGAGTCCGGGCATTGCCTCCACCGGGCAACAGGGCATTTTGGCCAAAGTGTATGTTAACAATGAGCAAGGAACCTATCGTGCCGATGCCCAAATTGACGATGTGGTACTTTTAATGCGTAATAACGGCACACCCAGCAATGATCAATTTACCATTACGCGCCATAATACACCTACCTTGCCCATCGTTTTGCAAAACGGTAAAACGTTGGTTTTTGAATTCGATGTGGATGTTAAGAGTGATGCCCAATCCGCCAATTATGATGCCTATGCCCGTGTCGAGAGTGAAGACGTCAACGACGGAACCGTGACCCAAACGATTACGGTGAATACACCCGGCAGTTTACAGGTTCAGCAGGTTGCCCAACTAACGGTCGATACTCTTTGGGTGCGGCCCGATACGCTCAGCGAATTTCAGGATCATGGGCGACTCTACGTCAAATATTCCAATACGGGTGAGGCTGCGGCGCAGGTAACGGCCGCCAGTGTACAGTTTACCCCGGACAATTTGGATTTCAATCCAATTTTAATCAGCGATCCCTTGCCATATCAGGTGGCCGGGCAAACCAGCGATACTCTCGTTTATTCCCTGAAGATGCCCGATATCAATCTGGATACTTTAACGGTTCAAGTCGATGCTACCGTTTCGGGCAAAGACATCAATTCGTCTCAGGAAACCACGGCCCAATCAAGTAATTCCGGTAGATTTTTACTGGAAAGTGCGGCTTCGGTGGAGTGGGTCAGTACGACGCCCAGTTCGTGGAGTGTGGACACGGCTGCGGTGCAATTCGAATCGGTGGTACTAAATCATGGTCAGGCTACGGTTAAACTGGATACTTCGCAAACCACAATGCAAATCCGCCTGGTAAATTCATCCACCGTGGTGCATCAAATTAAACTGGATGCTCAAAGTACGCACATCATTGCCTCCCAGCCGGATTCTACCCATTTGCTATTCCACAAAGAGGTGTTGCCTATTGCGGCTGGTGAGTACGAATTGTTCTTACATTTGGTGGGCACAACCAATGATTCTGTATATGACGAAGATTTGTATGCTGGCCAATTTGCCTTTGGCGATAGCATTATTGTGATCAAATCCGTTCAAATTCAAACCAATGATCATGTTCCTCAGGGAGCCGACTCCATTATTGTTTACATGAAGGTTTCCAATAGCGAAGGGCCGAAAACCATTACGCCCGACTTGACCAAATTGATTTTTTACGGGCCTAACAAGTCTGACGATCGCGATGCTTTTGTACTTAATTTGCATCGTCTGGATACCTTGACGGTATTGAAAAAAGAAGATAATAATCTTTTAAAGTTCCAGTTCGATATTACGGATAATTTCCCGGCAGAGAACTATACGGAAATTTACGGGCAAATCGGTCTGGACAATGGAGATATTGTCAAAGTCTCTAATACGTTTGATCAATTATATGTACAAACTTTAGGTAGTGCCTTGTACCAGGCCAATACATTAAGTCCCGATTCGGTAGTGGCCAGACAAAAGGTGCAGTTTAGTGTCGCCTTAATCGATACGGGAACGGCTTCGGTTACTCTGGATGCCGAGCAAACCTATCTGCAAATTCTGCACAGTTCTTTAGGCCCCATTAAGTTGTATGCCGAATACACAATTCCCGGAAAAGATACGGCCGTTGTAAATTTCCAGAAAACACAGTTGCCGGCCGATTTAAATCCGGGTTATTATGATGTGGCTTTGCACATTTACGGCCAAACCGTGGGAGGCTCAATTTTCCAAAAAGACACTACATTAACGGCCGGATTATTGGTTCTTAAATCGGGTGAGGTACACGTTGCCCGGATTGATATTCCGGCGTTACATGTGCGCAAAGGTCAAACGGACGTTCCCGTTACATTCCGTTTACATAATCAGGGGCAATCACCGGTTTATATCACGGAAATCATCCATCATTTCAAACGAATTGCAGATGAGAAGGATGTCTCGGATAATTGGGTTTGGACGCGGGGGACGGCTGAAGATACGGTTATTGCCGGGCAAGACAGTTTGCAATTTACGGCTTATTTTAACGTTAGCAGCGATGCCGATACCGGCTGGGTGATGCCCCGACCACTTATCGGGTATTACGATCAAAGAACCCCTGATATCACAAAGCAATCGGATTCCGTAGAAGTAGACGACTCGGTACGCGTCATTCGCCCGGCCCGTTTGCGTATCGATTCTTTGAAAATTCTTGCTTCGCCGTTAGCTCCTAATGCACCGTACGTGAATTTGGGGCGCGATGTACCGTTGGCAGTAACGGTTTCTAATACCGGTGAAGATACCATTGCAACGGCAACCATTAAATTCTATCGGGAAGGTACGGCCTTGCCGGGTGAGATTATTTTTAATGATATTCCTCCGGCTCCCGATTCCCAGCGCGTAGGTATTTACGATTGGTCGGCCGATCCGCTTGGACCGCAGCAGATCAAAGCCAAAGTTTTTAGCGCTAAAGATGTCATCGGGGGAACGGTTGCAATTGCTCAGCCCTTGGATGATCAGGAACAGATAATCGTCCAGCAGCCCAGCCAAATTTGGCCGGTGCTGCAAATCACCGATCCGCCCGGCGCTTTGGATTCGGTTGTCTCGCTCGATCAAACCTTTACCGTACAGGCTCGTGTGGAACGTCAGGGGAATTCGCCTTACGGAACGGGTGTTTTAACCCTGCGTCTGCCATCGAATTACGAGTTTGCACAAAATCCGAATGATAGCCTGCGCACTTTTGATGTAAACACGAATACGGTTCAGTGGCTGGTGCGTCCTGTAAATTTGTCGAACGGGCAAAATTTCGACAGTTTAACCGTTTATTTAAAAGAAATACCCGTCGATTCCAATTCGGCTCAGGCCGTTCAGGTGGTAAGTCGTCAGGCGCAGTTACCCGTGCGCGTAGAGAACAAAGGCATGGTACAAACGCAGTTAACGGTGGTCGCCCCCGAAGGTGCCACGGATAGTACCGTTTCGGCCGGGCAAACCTTTACGGTACGGGCCGCCATTCGCTATGTGGGACCGGTTGCGGCCACTTCTAAAAAAGCACGTTTGATTTTGCCGCAGGGTTTTGCCGTCAAGGATAGTTCCACGGTTGATCTGCCGGATGGTCTGGATGACCAAACGGCCGAATGGCAGGTGGTAGCGCCGGCTACGCCATCTAAAAATCTCATGAGTATTTTTGCGGATGTTCTGGTAAACGATGCCAATAGTGGTCGTACATTGGTTCTTCGTTCGGCTGCTTTGCCCGTGCGGGTACAATCACCGCCGGAAATCGTGTTGGCCAATAAAATTACCGCACCGGCCGGAGCAAAGGATTTTGTCGTTTCCAGTGGGCAGGAGGTGGTTCTGCAAACCGTTGTCGGGAATGTCGGTCAGGCCGAATTCGACACAAGCGGAACGTTACGCCTGACGGCCGGCGGCGGAATTCGTTTTAAACACGATCGGCAAAGCGGTCAGCCCAATAGCACGGTGAATGTCATCGAGCATTTCCGTAGCGGAATTTACCAGGACACCCTGCTCATTCCCGCTACGACTGGAACGGGAACGGTTTCGCTCCAGATTTTGAATAACGAACGACCGCTGGATATCAATTCCGGTTTACCGGCCAAGGTACGGCGCGATTCGTTAGGTATGGCCTTTTTAATCGTCAAACGGGCCGATCTGCATCTGCATTTTTATCAGATGCCCACTTTAAACGATACCCTGTATCGTTCCACAAATCAATCGTTTACCATTACAGCCAGAGTGGAAAATAACGGTTCGGCCGGTGTGACGGACGGCGTTTGGGTGAAGCTCGACACCCTGAACAGCCATTTGATTTTATTGGGCAATGATTCCATTCGCCATAAAATCGAACCGAACCAAAGCACGCAATGGTTGGTGAAAACTCCTGATCAGGATTACAATACCTCGATTCGTATTCTGGCCGATCCGCAACATCCTGCGCTGGATGAAAATGCCCATACGGTCGCCTTTCTCACGGATTCTTCGGCAGCGGATACTTTAAATTTGGCTGTTAAAAAAGTCGACAACATTTTGGTCAGTGCAACGTTTGTTAAAAACGATGCGGATACGCTTACGGTTTCTACGGATCAAGCGCCTGTTGTGAT
Source organism: uncultured Caldithrix sp. (assembly GCA_964532875.1). Classification (GTDB taxonomy): domain Bacteria; phylum Calditrichota; class Calditrichia; order Calditrichales; family Calditrichaceae; genus Caldithrix. Next base: position 46,117 of record CAZHIZ010000002.1, read on the forward strand.
TAAGGCCCAAATTGTGTTCCACCAGTTGCTTGACGGTGACAAAAAAGTGGTTCTGAATCTTCCGCAGGGATTTACTTCTTTGGATACCAGTCTGGCGCGCATCGTTACCCAACAGGCGGCCCAACTGCAATGGCAGGTGCGGGCCCCGGCCGATAGCAAAACGTGGCAAAAAATCGTCGTTGCGGCAACAGCACGCAGTAAATCCATTCCGGGGTTAAATCCGGTTACCGTTGCCGATACGCTAACCGTTCGGGTTGTTCCCAAAACACAATTGTCCTTAACGGCTAAAATCGTGGAACCGGCCGGAGCCACCGACGATTCGGTCTCCCCGGGGCAGTTGTTCAAATTACAGGCGCTTATTCGCAATAAGGACGGAGCGGCTCCCGCTCAGGGAAGCGGTACCGTGGTATTGCGCACCGGAGGCTATTTCAGCATTGTGGATCAAAACGGCAACCCGTTGTCCGGAGATTCCGCCAAAACATTTACGGCCAATGTGCCCGTGTATTGGTGGGTAAAGGTGGACGATAATGCGACTCTTAGCAAGCTGAACGTACAGCCGGGCATGCAGTTTTTACGCAATCGCTTGCTACATGCGCCAAACAAACTGCAATCGGTCGGACAGGCCGGCTCGAATGATTTGCAAAACAATGTCTTAAATGTAGTGGTGAAATCGCTTCCTCTGGATAGCAACAGCGGGCAACCGGCTTTCATCCAGAACAGTTTGTACGTGAAGTCGTTGTTTATTACCCAAAAAGCACGGGTAATGATTACGGAAATATCTACGGATACCCTGTCCACCGGGCAAACCTATCCCCTTACCATCAAGGCCCAGCTTTCGGATAATATTATCGAACCCTTTGTAAAAATTACGCTGGAAGACGATTATTTAGGTACGGTACCTGCTTCTTTACCGTTGGATGCCGAGCATAAGGCGGTTTGGAATTTGCAGGTTCCCGCCGATTACGCGGCCTCGGGCCGGGAAATCGTCCGTTTCCAATTGGTCGGCACGGATGAAAACAGCGGTCAAAAAGTAACGGACACGCGGAGCGACACATTGATCATTCAACAAAGGGCCAAATTGGCCTTAAGCGATCCGCTCATTTTGCCGCTTACCGTAGCCAATAGCGGTTTGCTCTCACAAGGTCAGGAGGTGCAAATTTCACTAAAGCCCATGTACGCCCCCACTAAAAATTCGTTACCGTACGCCAGGTTGAAGGGGCAGGGCACCGTCGCTTTGGATACGATGCTTATCGCCAAACAAGGGTTCAAGCTGATCAACAGTCCGTTAACGCATACATTTAGCGATACGGGTCAGGTATTAACCTGGACTTTGAAAGCACCGTATGCCAACCTGACCACCAATTTGACTTTTAAGTTTGATCGTTTGCCTTTGGATGCCAATACGCAAACCCCGGCAGATGTGGATAAAGATTTGGGTAAAGTGTCCATTCCGGTACGCGTTCGCCAAAAAACCATTACCATCAAAGCCGAAGCATTGGCCGAACAGGATACGAATTTGACCCGTGGGCAAACGAATGTTCCTTTGTTCAGTTTTACGGTTTCCAATAAGGAATTCAGCGATCCGTTACATGTGCGTGCCGTGCAATTAGCCTTTTATGCAACCAGCGAAAATCCGGATGAAAGTAATTTGCTTTCACCCAAAGCATTGGCCGTCATGTTCAAATCGTTACAGGTGATGGATTATGCGGATTTTCAGACTTTGGCCAAAAAGAAAGGCCTGGCCAAAACGGCTGTTTCCTATGCCGATTTGCAAGTAACGGACACTACGGCCAATCCGGTGACCATTCCCTTTGCCAAAGTAGCGGATATTGATGCCGGCCAGGAGAAAAAGCTGATTATTGTGGGACAATTTCAGGATAACGTGGTCAACCGCGTTTTTCGCGCCAGTTTAAAACAGGTGGTTGTTTATGATTTCGATCCGGACAAACCCCTGGGCACGGTGGATGAACAGGGACAGAAATTGGCGGACAGCGATCAACTGACCTCTAAAGCCTTTGTGTTGGTCTCCACCGATCCGAAAGAAGCATTCGGCAATTATCCCAACCCCTTCGGTCGTCAATACACCTACACGAACATCGCCTTTTTGCTGGAGCAGGCTTCGGATGTGGATATTCGTATTTTTACATTAACGGGCGATCTGGTTTGGTCCAAAAAATTGAGCGGATTGCATCGCGGTTTTTACGATCGATTGGTGAGATGGGATGGCAAAAACGACCGCGGTCAAACCGTTTTAAACGGGGTGTATTTGGGCGTTATTGAAATAAAGCCTCTAACCGGTGGGGCCGTTAAACGATACATCACCAAAATTGCCTACATTAAATAAGTAAGCGTGGTATCTATGATGAACAGAAAGAAAAATATGATTCGTTCCATTTTAATTTTTACGGTGGCCTGTTTGCTGCCTTTGTCCTTACAAGCCCAAAGCGGGCAGGGCGGTACGGAAAGTAATTTAAGTATGGGATTCGGAGCGCGGGCCTTTAGCATGGGCCGGGCCTTTACGGCCGTGGCCGATGATCCCACGGCGGTTTTCTGGAATCCCGCCGGTCTGGAATTTGTCTATCAGCAAGGCGCCACGTTTTTTCACACTTCGCTGTTCGAGGGAGCCAGTTACGATTTTTTGGGTTACGCCTTTCCCACGCTCAATCTTGGTACGTTCGGAATCGGTGTGGGCCGTATCGGAATCGGCGGCATTCATCAACGTGATGTTTTTAATACGGATCTCGGCACGTTTTCATGGGAAGAGTATCACGGATTTTTTTCCTATGCCAAATTACTTCCCTACAATTTGTCAGCCGGTGCTACGGTGCGGGTGGTTCGGCGTGCCTGGAACGGGTTGGCACAAGAAGGAAATCTGACGGACATCGGCGTGGGCATGGATCTGGGACTCATGTATCGACCGGAAATTTTTAGCAGTATTTTGTTAAAAGATTGGTCTGTCGGTCTTAATGTACGCAATTTGTTTCCACCGCAAGTCAAGGAAGGACAGGCTATCGATGCCTTTCCCTTAACCGTTCGCTTGGGGTTTTTACGTAAAATTTATTTCGGCAGTTTGGGCAATCGGCTGGACCTGGCTGTTGATTTCGATTATTCGCAACACCGCGATTTAAAAATTCATTTTGGAACGGAATACCGTTTCCACAATCTGGCCATGTTACGTTTGGGCATGGACGGCAGTCAACCCACTTTCGGAGCCGGTTTAAAATACAAAATTTTTCAGATTGATTACGCCTTCTCTTCCAGCCCCTACAGTAACGTTTTTTCATCGGTGCATCGTTTTTCCGTATCGCTGAATTTCGGGCCGACTCGGGACGATTTGTACAGGTTGGCCGAGGCCAAGCGGAAGGCACGGGAAGCCAAATTAATTGCCGCCATCCGTGAGGCGGATCGGCAAAAGCGTATTAAATTGCATTTGGCGAAAGGTGACAGCTTCTTTACCAAAGGTCAATATCTGGATGCCGTCGTAGAATACGAACAGGTGCTGGAACAGGATGCTTTTAACCAGCGGGCCAAAGTCATGCTGGATTCCGCCGATGTGCTATTGCAAAAACGTATGGAAGCGGAACGTCGGCAGGCCGTTCAGGAAGCTGTGAACAAAGCACAGGCCGAGAACGATCGAAAATTTATTCAAGAACACTTCCAAAAAGGTCGATTGTATTTGGATAAGAACCAGTTTACGCAGGCTTTGATGGAGTTTAATCTGGCTTTGGAACGTGCGCCGAACGACCAAACCATTTTAAATGCGATTAAAACGACCAAGCGACGCTTAAACGAAGAGCTCAATCGTTTGGTTACTCAAATTCGCAAGCAGTTCCAACAGGGCAATTATTCGGAAGCTTTGCGTCTGGTGGGCGAAGCGCGCTTGTTGGGCGGCGATAATACGCAGTTACAAAAAGAAATTGACACTTTGGCTCAACGTATTAAATTACAGGAGACCATTCAACGCGGGTTGGGCTTTTTTGAACTGGGTGAATACGACCGGGCTTTGAAAGTTTTCGAAGAAGCTTTAAAAATAAATCCCAATAATCAGTTGGTACGGCAATATTACGAAAAAGCCAAAATCGAAAGCAAGAGTACCAACGAAAAAATGGACCCGGCCACGGAACGTAAATTTTTGCAGGGTGTGGATAAGTTTGTCAAAGGGCAATATCAGGAGGCTATCGATATCTGGCAGCAAATTCTCAAAGATCATCCGTACAACAAAAAAGTGCTGACAGCTATCGAAAATGCCCGCGAACGTTTAAGGAAAAGTAAATAAACACGGAATGCCTACATGTTTAAAAACGTCCGAAAAGAAGAAATAACCATTCCCGCGCAAATGAGTTATTTAATTCAGGTGCGCGAATTCATCGAACGGATCGGCAAACGATACAAATTTGACGATAAAATCATCAATTCCTTTAAATTGGTGGTGGACGAAGCCTGTACCAATATTATCCGCCACGGGTACCGGGATATTAAAAACGGAGAAATTACCTTAAAAGCCATCGTTCGCCGTCTCAGTTTAACCATCATCATAATCGATCAGGGTTCCAGCTACGATCCTCGTCAGGCCAATACGCCGGATCTGGAAAAATACATCAATATCGGCAAAAAAGGCGGCCTGGGTATTTTGATGATGCGCAAACTAATGGACGACATGCAATATGCCGTAACCGAACGCGGTAACGAATTACGACTGACGAAATATCGGGAAGGAACACACGAACCGGTACTGGTGCAAAAATGGAACAGCCTGAATCTAAAGACGAAGTATTCCATCTTTGCCAGTTTGATTTTTACGCTTTTGGTCATCTTTGTTTTTATTCCCATTTACATGCAAAGCGAACAATCCATTAAAAAGACCGTGTACAGTGTTTCTGCTGCCGCCGGTGAATCTCTGGCTGGTAATATTGTGGATGATCTTTTGAACGAAAATACCGCTTTGCTTTTCGAAAAGGCTTACAAAGTACGGGCTAACCATCCTCAATACATCAAAGAAGTATTTATTACGGATCGCAATAATACCATTTTGGCCTGGAGCCGGCCGGAGGTAACCTATCCTTTCCGGCGACTCGCTTTTAAAGCGAACCGCTCGAAAGTGGATACCGTACAAAATTCACTCATCCGTTATTATGCGGTGAACGATACGCTTAATGTGGTGGATATTTATACGCCGGTTATCATGGCCAGCGGGCCGAAGTTAGGCGAAGTTCATATTTGGGTTAACGAAGAAACCATCCGGCAACTGGTGAATCAACGCAAATTACGCCTGATCATTTACTTTTTACTCATTTTGATTTTAGGGTACATCCCCTTATTTCTGCTTATTCATCGAATCTTACAACCGTTTCATAGCCTGGCCGATTGGGTACGTCAAGTGGTGCACGGTAAAGTGGACCAGGACGAAATCGATATCGATGCCTCGGATGAAATCGGTGAAATTGCCCAGGCCTTTAATGAAATGACCCATAAATTTCATGAAGCGCAAATTACTTTGATGGAGCAACAAAAACTGCAAAAGGAATTGCAGGTGGCTCAGGAAATTCAACAGATGCTCTTGCCCAGCGATTTCCCCAAAGTGGAAGGCTACGATATTGCTTCCTATTACGAAGCGGCCAAGGAAGTGGGCGGAGATTTGTTCGATTTTGTGGAAGTGGATGACGATACCATCGGTATTTGCGTGGCTGACGTTTCGGGCAAAGGTGTCCCCGGTTCCATGATCATGACCATGATCCGAACGGCCCTGCGTCTGGAATCGCGCGGGAATAAAAATCCGGCGGAAGTTCTTTCCAAGGTAAACGAGTTTGTGGCCGACGACATGAAACGCGGGATGTTCGTAACCATGTTTTATGTGGTGTTGGATTCCCGCAATCGTGAAATCCATTTTGCCAGCGCTGGGCACAATCCCATGATTCTCTACCGCAATTCCACCAAGCAAACCTATTATTTAAATCCCCCGGGCTTTCCTGTGGGGATTCAATTACCCGATATGAGTTTGTTTGCCCGCACCATTAAAACCGAGTCCATCCGCCTGCGCGAAGACGATATTCTGGTACTCTACACCGACGGTGTTACCGAAGCCATGAACCACAAACGCGAACTGTATCGGGAAGAGCGTTTTTTGGATTCCATTCGGCGAAATGCCCATTTAAGTGTGGGGGAATTCATTAAAACGATCAATGCCGAGCTAAAGCAGTTTACGGGCGGCGCACCGCAAAACGATGATATTACCGTAGTGGCCATTCGCGAAAAAATGATGCCCAGCGATGTCATCATTAAAACACAGCAGGAGCTGCAGCGTTTAATTGAATCGGGCGTTAAAGTTAAGGATGCTCTGGAGCAGCTTAAGGTTTCCCCCCACCATTATTATCGCTACAAGCAAATTATCGAACGCAAGGGCATGGCCGGTTTTAAAGAGTTCTTGATGGACATGGATCCCATCGAGAAAAAACATTTGAGTATCGAAGTTAAAACGAAAATTTACGATATCATCCGTAAGCATCCCGAATTCGGCCCGCGCATGATTGCCTACGAGCTGCGCAAAGACGAATATGGCAACATCCGGGTAGACCCCGACCGCATTTACGAAGAATTGATCAAAATGCGTTTGAATACCGAAGAAAGAAGACGGCAATGGGTGGAAAAAGGCAGTACACGTCCTTTAAAACAACCGGGTACACCGCTATTAACACTTGACGGGCAGGTTATTCTTAATTTCGAGTCTTCGAAAAAGGAAATCGAAAAACGCCGCGGAAAGGTAACGCCTCCCGGAAACGTTCCTGCGCCTCCCAAGCCGGAGGAGACAAAACGCACGGTACGTATGTTTACGCCCGATGAGAAACCGGAAGAACGGGCGCAAATTATTACCCGTAAAGGAAAACCTTATGAGCCCAGGCCGCAATCCGCTCAGGCAGAAGAAACAATCGAAAAGGACAAAAAGAAAGAAATAAAAAAAGAGCCTCGGGCAGAAAGCGCTCCTTCGCCCGAATCCGTTCCCTCCGAATCCCGGCAGGCCCCTGTGACGGAAAGTCAACCCGGCGAACCGAAAAAACAAACCATTTTAGGGCTTTCTTATTCTCCGCAGGAATTAAAGGAAAAATTATCGCGTGATTTTAATCCGCAAATAAATCAAAACTTTCTTAAATTGGTGGAAGACGATTTAAGGCAAATCCGAAACCTGTTACTAACGGTTGACGGAAGCAACGATTATGCGAAGGCCATTAAAAAAGTGAATATTTTGCTAAAAATCATAACAACTCATCCGAGGCTAAAAGAAGACGATTTAATCGGAATGCGTCAGTTTTTTACCGAGGTACACAATCTTTTTTCATTTTATAATTTAAAAATTAATGAGTTAGAACCGAAAATAATTAGAGAAGGTTGTAAAGATATATTGAAATATCTCGAAAATAACGATATATTTAAAACTTATGATGATTTGTTGGAAGCCATTAACACCGTTGGTTTTAAATATTTCCAACTTTCGAAGTCGGTTCAAACGGTTAAAGATTCAGGTGCCAGTCAAATTGAAAAAATTCGCGAGCAACTGAAAAAGAAGAAAATTTTATCGGACGATGCGTTTGTTGAACGCCGTTCGTAAGCAAATATGCCTATTTCCTTATTAGGAGGATTCAATGGAGGGTATTCAAGTATCAACGGAAATTGCCGGAAGTCGAAATCATATTTCGATTATTAAAGTAGGCGGTTATATTGACACGACCACGGCATCGGAATTGGAGCGTGCACTTGATTCCTTGTTAAAACAGGGCCGCTTTAATATAATCGTTGATCTGGGAAACGTTGATTACATCAGTAGCGCCGGTTGGGGAATTTTTATCAGTGAAATCAAATCCATTCGTGAAAACGGAGGCGATTTAAAACTTGTTAGAATGGTGCCGGATGTGTACGAGATTTTCGAATTGCTCGAATTTCATCACATCTTAGATGTCTATGATTCGGTGGACGAAGCAATCAACAAATTCGAGATGGCCGAATCTGCAGGTGGTGCGGTTAAGCCGAAACGGCCGCCCAAAGCGGAAGAACCGGCCCAGACTCCTGCGGCCCATGCCACCCCCGCTGATTCTCCGGCCGAAAAGGTGAGCGCGCCTCAAACGCCACCCGCACCCGAAACGGTAAATCCGGCCAGTTTGAGTCTGGAAGACAAAATTAAGATGATCATCAAAGAAAATCCCAGTTACGGATCTTATCGTATCAAAAAAGAGTTAAATACTCCAAAATACGGACATACGAAAGTAAGTTGGTTTAAAGTGCGTTCGATTTTGGCCAAATTAAATTTGAATACAAAATCAAGACGTTTTCAATTTGCCATGAGTTCCAATTAATTCAGGATTGTTGTAATGCATTCGACATTATCGATTTTTTTAGTAACCTTCATCTCCGCTTCGGCCGTTTCGAATTTCTTCGGCGTGCCCGGTAATTTGTTAATTGCCCTGGGTAGCTTTTTTTATGCCCTGGGCACGGGGTTTAAACATTTTTCTCTTCCTTTTGTATTAACACTGATCGGCGTCATGCTGCTTTTTGAAATTCTTGAATTTATTTTAATCTCGGTTTCGGCCAAGCACTATGGAACGTCCAGGTGGGGCGTGGCCGGTGCGATTATCGGCGGTGTTTTAGGTGCTTTTTCCGGTGCCTTTTTTACGCCGATTTTGGGAGCGATATTGGGCTCTTTGCTTGGCGTTTTTGTGGGAGCCTTTATGATTGAAATTTTCCGGACACCGGATCTAAGCCATAGCTTTAAAGCCGGTTATGGCGCTTTTATCGGGCGCATCGGCGGATTGAGTATTAAAGTGGTTGGTGCCATCACCCTGTCGGTAATGGTGATCAATCACCTAATATAATCTTGTTAAATATCTAATTTTCTGTTATTTTATCCCGAAGTGTCAGACACATTTCGGGATTTTTTTATGTGGAAATTTATTCTGTTTTTAATCCTGTTCGTGCGCTTTGCCGGCGCTCAACCTCTGGTGCCCGAACGCATTCACTATTCGGGCGGGGGCGATTGGTACGGCAATAAAACCACCTGGCACAATATTTTGCACCGGGTGAAACAACTTTTAGATTTGAATGTGGGACAGCGGGAAGTGGCGCATCGCATCACCGATCCCGAATTCTTCAATTATCCCATCGCCTATATTTCCGGACACGGTAATATTCGTTTTTCCGATCAGGAAGTAAAAATTCTCCGGCGCTATTTGACCTCCGGAGGCTTTTTGTATGCGGATGACGATTTCGGCATGGACCCCTCTTTCCGCCGGGAGATGAAAAAAGTCTTCCCCGAACTAAAATTTGTCGAACTTCCGTTTTCACATCCCATTTACCATATCTATTACCAATTCGACCATGGATTGCCCAAGGTTCACGAACATTACGGCGGGCCGCCCAAAGGGCTGGGGCTTATTTACAACGGGCGTCTGGTTTGTTTTTACAGTTGGAATACCGATATCAGCGATGGTTGCGAAGACGCGGAAATTCATGGCGATCCGCCGCAAATTCGGGCCCAGGCTTTAAAAATGGCGGTGAACATTTTCCTTTACGCAGTGTTAAATTAAGATTATGATGAATACATTTATTAAACATATTTATTCTTTTGAAAAAAAATATCTTGGCTTGCAAGCATTGGCCTCTGCCATCCGATTTGTTGTTGCCGTTTCGGTTTTGTGGCTTAGTGTTACCCTGGCCGACAGCATTTTTTATTTTTCCGAAATAACGCGTTGGGGTCTGTGGCTTCTCAACTTGGCAATCATCGCTTTCCTGACCATACGCCTGCTCGTTATCCCTCTGACAGCCTATTGGCGCCTTGGGCTGAACAGCGATTTAAGCGCTGCGGCTCGGCGTATTAGCCGCATGTTTCCGCAGGTCGGTGATGATCTGGTAAACGGCTATCAGTTGTTGCAAAGTTTGCATTCTGGGCCCGAATCGCAGGAATTAAAACAGGCGGCGGTCGGGAAAATTATGGCCAAATACCGGCATCTGAATTTTCCCGAGGGTCTCGGGTTGAAAAAAATGTTACCGGAATGGCGTTGGTTGCTCTTTGTCTTTGCCGGTGTGCTGCTTGTTTTTGCCTTGCGTGCGCCGCAAATATGGCATTCCACCTTGCGTATGATTAATCCGGCCAATCCCTATGTGCAGGCACCTGAGTTTCACTTTAGCGTATCTCCGGGCGATACGACTCTGGTCAAAGGCAGCGCACTGCCCGTGCACGTTCAATACGCCGGACCCGCCTTGAAATCTTGTTATTTGCTTTTAAAAATGCCCGATGATAATCGAACCCGGCGTACCGATATGATGCTTAAGCGGGGTGAGTACGAGGCAACGCTAAAGAACATCATGCACTCCTTTACCTATCGGGTGGGTGGGGTGCCGGTGGCTTTCGGTGAACTGGAAAAATATTTGCGCTCGCCGATTTTTACCGTTCGTGTGGTTACTTTGCCCGTAGTACGCATTTTGGATGTAACGGTGACGCCACCGGCTTACACACGGTTGCCCGCGCAAAAACTGGAGCGCAACCTTGGGGATGTGGCGGCTTTAAAAGGAAGCCGTGTACACGTGCGTTTAATGGCCAACAAATCGTTAAAGCAGGCGCGGATTGTTTTTTCGTATGGCGATACGCTTGCGCTTTCCGTACGAGATAACATTGCCAGCGGACAGTTTGTTTTAAATAAAGAGGGCAGCTACTATTTTGCTCTGTCGGATACGGCCGGCTACCAAAACAGCAACCCCATTGTGTATCGCCTAAACTTAATGAAAGATTATCCGCCTTTGGTGGAAATCGTGCAGCCCGGCAATGATGTGGAAATGCCGTTGGATGCCCAATTGCCTTTGACCATTCAGGCACGGGACGACTTCGGTGTTGTTTCCGTGAAACTGCGCTACCGTATTGTTAAGCCTCATCCGGGCAGTGATTCCACCTGGCAAACCATTCGGCTCCCCTTAGGAGAGAAAGGCAAGCGTCTGCAAAATGTGCATTACGTGTTCGATTTTAACACCCTTCCTTTAGCCTTCGGAGATCAATTGCAATATTTTGCCCTGGCAGCGGACAATAATGTGATTAGCGGGCCGGGCCTGGGTAAAAGCGCCCTGTATTTCGTACGGTTTCCTTCCATCGAAGAAATATTCAAAGCTACCGACGAAACTCAGGAAAAGAAAGTGCAAGATTTAAAAGGGCTTACGGAAGCGGCCAGGGATTTAAACAAGACTCTCGAAAAAGTGGATCGGGAATTAAAGCAAACCCGTAAGTTGGATTGGGATCGGAAAAACCGTATTAACGAGGCCTTAAATCGTCAGAAAAAACTGCAGAAAAAAGTTGAGCAGGTACGGAAAGAATTGCAGAAAATGGTACAGAAATTAGAGCAAAACAATTTGATTAGTGACGAGGTGCTCAAGAAATACCAGCAATTACAAGATCTGTTGCAGGATGTCATTACGCCCGAACTGCAGCAAGCCTTAAAAAACTTGCAAAAGAAAATGGAACAGGCGGCAAAACCCCAGGATGTGGAAAAGGCCTTGCGCGACTTCCGCCTGAATCAGGAAGTTTTTGAAAAACAAATCGAACGCACCATGGAGCTGTTAAAGCAGGTGCAGTTCGAACAAAAAATGGATGCTCTGGTCAAAAAGGCCCAGTCTCTTTTAAAACAGCAAGAGAAAATATCTCGGCAGTTGCAAAAATCCGATAAATTGAAGGGCGAAGAGCGCGATAATTTACAACGCATGCAGGAAGAGCAAAAAAATGCCTTAAACCGTCTGCAATTCGATTTACAGCAGTTGCAGAAAAATCCCATGATGGGGCAATATCCCAAGGTGTCCCGGAAGCTGGATTCGACCCTGCAGCAAATGAATCGGGCGCAATTGCAAAAGCAAATGGAACAGGTGCAGCGGCAGATGAATCAGGGCGCATTTCGTCAGGCGGCGGATCAATCGGAAGCGGTGCGCCGCCAATTAGCCCAAATGGCCCAATCGTTACAAAATGCCTACCGCCAGATGTTGAGCCGGGGCAAACAAAAAATCGCCCGAAAAATGCAACGGATCATGCAGCGCCTGTTACAGCTTTCTCAGCAGCAGGAAGCGGCTTACAAAAAAACCAATCGTACCTCGCCGCTCAGCGATAAGTTTAATCAGGTCATTCGCGATCAGGGACGATTGAATTCCGACTTGAATACGTTGCTTTCGGAATTGGTGCAGCTCTCCAAAGAAACGTTTCTCATTCAGCCGCAAATGAGCCAAACCATGCAAAAGGCTGCTGACAACATGAACCGCGCTTTGCAAAGCTTAAGCGACCGCATGAAAAGTTCCGGCATGCGTTACCAGAAACAGGCCATGGCGGCCCTGAATCGCGGCGTGGGACAGATGATGCAATCGGCACAGCAATTGGCCAATGCACAATCGGGGACGGGTTTTGAACAGTTTATGCAGCAATTACAGCAAATGGCCGGCAAGCAGGGGCAATTGAACAGGCAGACAATGAGCCTTTTTAATATGGGGAACAACGGTACCTATTCCTTGCAGCAACAAAAAGAGATGCGCCGCTTGGCCGCCCAGCAGGCCGCCTTAAAACAGGCCCTGCAAAAATTGAATGAAAAAATGGGCCGGCGTGAGAACATGCTGGGCCGTCTGGGCAAAGTGGCCAATGAAATGGACAAGGTCGTGCAGGATTTGTTGAAAAATAATTTGAATCGGCAAACCATCGAACGGCAGCAAAAAATTCTCTCCCGCATGCTGGACGCGCAAAGATCGATTCGGGAGCGGGAATATTCCAAAAAAAGACAGGCCGTTCGGGCCAAGCATTATCTGGCAAAGGATCCCGGTGAATTGAAAAATCCCTACGATATGAGCGTTAAGGAATTACAGGATGCGTTGCGTCACGCTTTACAACAGGGGTACAATCGCGATTACCAGCGTTTGATCGAAGCCTATTTCAAACGATTAATGCAAGATTACCGCCAAAAAAAGCAATAAAAAACGGGCTTGAGTCGGCTCGTTCGGGCCGATAACATCAATGTATTTAAGAAAAGGAACGCAAGTGCAGGGTGTAAACCGCTTGTTGAAATTCACATTGATTTTTCTTTTGGCTGCCATTGGCGTACGTTCTTTTGCCTTTCCGTCTGAATTTACGCTGAGCGAAAGTTACCGATTTCAGCAAGGCCGGGTTGTGTTGCTAAGAAAGGGCTACACGGCCAAACATCCCAAAGTGGGATTGGTCTTAAGCGGTGGCGGCGCTCGCGGCATGGTGCACATCGGCGTTTTAAAAGCTCTGGAGCAGCACCATATTCCTGTCGATTTGATTGTGGGTACCAGCATCGGCAGTCTGGTCGGGGGATTGTACGCCGCGGGCTATTCTCCGGATGAAATTTTAAGCATCGCTCAAAAAATCGATTGGTCCAGTATCTATCGGGATAAACCGCCCCGGACCGCTCTCTTTTTGGGGCAAAAAGGCGAACAGGATCGTTACCTGTTAAATTTGCGCCTTAAAAACGGCAATCCTTACATCCCGGTTGCCATTTCGCCCGGTCAGCGTCTGTTTGTAACACTGGCCTCCCTCATTTTGCAGGCACGCTATCAGGCGCGGAATGATTTTGATAATCTGCGTGTGCCCTTCCGTGCCGTGGCCACGGATTTGGTCAGCGGGAAATTGGTCGTTCTAAAAAAAGGAAATTTAGCCGAGGCGATCAATGCCTCCAGTTCAATTCCCCTGCTTTTTGTCCCCGTGGATTACGATTCCATGCTGCTGGTTGACGGAGGCATGCGCTCCAACCTGCCTGTGGAAGTGGCCCGCAAAGAAGGGTGCGATATCATCATTGCCGTGGATGTGACTTCGCCCTTGCGGAAGAAGGACGCCATCAATGCTCCGTGGGAAATTGTGGATCAGGGCACGACCATCATGGGCGAGCTGGAGCGCAGTCTGGAACGCAAGAAAGCGGATGTCCTGATCCGTCCCGATTTACACGGAATGCGGAGTGATGATTATGGGCATCTTGAAACGCTAGTCGATATCGGTTTGCGCGCCACGGAAAAACAATTGGCTAAAATACGTACCCTCATCCGCCAAAAGTCCGCTGTTCCTCAGGCCGATTTCAAATTGAAGAAAATCGAATTTAACAATTCCCCACTGGAGCTTACGCTGTTTGAACAACTGCACAAAATGGAATCCCGGGCTACGGTTAACCTTGCCGCTATCCGGCATTTGCTCGATGCAGCCATGCAAACCGGTCGCTTTCGCGAAATTCAGGCAGTCGGGGAAAAAGATAGCGATAGCCTGAGTGTGTACTTCCGATTTAAAAAATTCCGGCCGGTAAGGAGAATACGATTTGTGGGGGTTCACAAATATCAACCGCAACGCTTACGCCGTTTGATTTTTACCCGTACGGGACAGCCTTTGAATGCAAAAGTTTTGCAAAACGATATCGATCTTTTAACCGAATGGTACCGTGCCGACGGCTATTCCTTAATGCGGGTGGACAGCATCGCCTGGAAGGCCGACACAGGGGAGTTGTCCTTTTTTATTAACGAGGGGCGTATTGCTTCTTTGCAAATTACCGGTAACAAAAAAGTCAAACGCTATGTAATTGCCCGTGAGTTCGGCCCTTTAATCGGCAAGGTGTTTAATTGGAAAGACGTGCAACATGCCATGCGCAATGCTTACACCACCCAGTTTTTCGAACGGGTAACGTTAAATATCCTTGAAAAAAACAAACAATACGTTTTGCAGGTTAAAGTGCATGAGCGTTCTACGGTGGTCATGCGTTTGGGAGGCAAATACGGCACGGAGCGTCGCGCCCAATTGTATTGGGAATTGGGGGACGAATGCTTGTTCGGCATGGGCATAAAATCCATGTTGGTGGGGCGCTTCGGCATGCGTGACGGCAAGGTGGGAATCAAAATTCGCGACGATCGCATTTTTACCACCTATTTTACATTCGATTTGCAGGGCTATTACAAATGGCAGATCAATCCCATCACAGATACGGACGGCGCAACGGGAACCTATCGCGAGCAACGGAAAGGAGTTCGTTTTCAGGTAGGGCAACAGCTTAAACGTTTGGGCCAATTTATCATTGAATTGCGCCACGAAAATATTCGGGATCGCGGCGAATCCGGAACGTTTCGCTATCCGCAAAACATCGAGTTACGCACCTTTGCGGTTAGGGCCATGGCCGATAAGCGCAATCGGGCCGATTTTCCCGATAAGGGCATTAACAATTACTGGTCATGGGAAACGGGCAATCGTTTGGTTTTGGGCAGCAAGGAATCGTACACCAAGGCTCTGGTCAATCTGGAAGGATATTATTCCTTTCGCAATCAGGCTACCTGGCATTTGCGCCTGTTCTTCGGCATCGGCGATCGCAGCATGCCTTTTTCGGAAAATTTCCGCTTTGGCGGTTTACACAGCTTTTACGGCTTGCATCAAAACGAGTATTTCGGTCGTCAGGTTTTTATTGCCAGCGCCGAGTATCGCTATCGCATTCCCTTTCATCCGCCATTCGGCAGCCTGCTCTTCAAAAATTTCTACCTTTCGTTTCGCTACGATTTCGGCGGGGTGTGGCATGTGCCCAATTTGGTTTTTTCATCCCGTGATTTCTTTTCCGGGCTTGGCGGCTATTTGGGGATCGAAACGCCTTTAGGACCGCTGTTTATTGCCTACGGACATCTAACCCGCGGGAAATCCGTGGGTTACATTTCATTCGGATTTGAATATTAATTCCGTTGAAGAATTCTTTTAAAGTCTCACCGTTTTTTATCGGACCACTCCTTCCGTCTTTGCCACCAGTCCTTAAATTGGGCCAGATTCAAAATCTTTTTATGGGCCTGATGCAGTCCGGCGGAATTCAGTTCGCCGAAGGGCAGCCATTTTTGATCGACATAAAACGCATCGTCGTATTGCAAAAAGCGGTTGACGGGAATAAGAAGCGGCCGGTACTGCAAGGCGATGTGTGAATAGATATGGCGCAGCGGGGGTATGGGGTGCGCCGTTTTTATCCCAAAGGCCGAAAGCCGTTCATCAAGAATATTTGATATTTCTTTTGTGAATTGTTCGGCATCCGTTTCCTGCACAGGGAATTCCCACATGCCGGCCAATAAGCCGCGCCCGGGACGCTTTAAAAGAAGCAGCCGATCGTCATGCACAAAAAGGAACACAAATTGAAAGCGATTTTTTCTGGGCCTGGCCGGCGATTTAAACGGAATGCGGGTCACATTGTTTTTTTGCCGGGCAACACACCAGTGTTGCAAAGGGCACTGTGCACATTGCGGTGTTTGCGGTTGGCAAATCAAAGCGCCTAATTCCATCATTGCTTCGTTGAATGAACCAGCAGACTGCGGCGCTAAAATGTGCCGGGCAAGTTCGCGGACGTTGTTTCTGGCTTTCGTTGTACGGATATCGTCCGAGATGTTGAAAAGGCGGGTAATCACACGAATCACATTTCCGTCTACAACGGCGTGGGGTTTGTTAAAGGCAATGGACAATACGGCCGCGGCCGTGTAGGGACCGATGCCCGGTAACTGCAAGGCGTCTTTAAGATTTTGCGGGAATTGTCCGTTAAAGCGGGTGACAATGACCTGTGCGGCTTTACGTAAATTCCGCGCACGCGTGTAATAGCCCAAACCGGCCCAGTGTTTTAAAAGTTCGTCTTCCCCAGCCGAAGCCAAGTGACTCACCGTCGGATACAAGCGCATGAACTTTTCGAAATAGGGCAGAGCCTGGCTTACTTGCGTTTGCTGCAAAAGAAATTCCGAAAGAAAAACAGGGTACCAATCGTTGTTTTTTCGCCAGGGCAACGTACGTTTATGGGCTTTAAACCAGCTTAGTAAGGCTTCCTGAAATATTTCTCTTTCCCGATGGTCATCTAATAATTTATTCATGTTGTGTGTTGTGCTTTCAGTGAAAAGAGCCGGTAAATTAAATTTTGGATTTTTAGGCCGCTGCAGGTTTTTTGTTTAAAAACTTTTAATATTTAAAAACCGGTTTTGGGGCGGCGTGCTCCGAATTCGGCTTCGCACGGGGCGTTCTTTGTTACGTACTTTTTCAGTTTGGTGCACCAGAGCGCCAGAAACGTACGGCAGGTGCCCGAGCCGTCAATGGCCTCTTCCTTGGGAAACTCCGCATAGGTACAACGCAAATCGCAGAATTTAATTCTGCTGGTCGTAACGCCGGCATTTTCTTTGCTCATCTGTTTTCCCTTGACTTGTTTGGGCTTGAGTAAACGAAATTTAACGTTTTGCCCCATTTGGAGCAACCATACGGCATTTTGTAAAATAAAAAAGCCATTCGTCGGCGAATGGCTTTTCTAACGGATTTGGACTTTAGCATAATTACCCGATTTTATCCGGGCGGGCGTGAACCGGGAATCTCAAATTTGAACAACCGGTCTGTTGTTGCTTTGCTCTTTCCAATGGCCGACGCAGGTGCCCTTTGCCAAAGTCTAAGGAAACGTTAAAAAATCAAAGTTCGTTTAAAATTTTGGTGTACAAATTGAGTAATTCCTGCTCAGGATCTTCCGAATAGCAAGCGGCAATTTCCGCGGCGGAAATATTCAGCTTTTTTAACAATAAACGTGCCTGATGCCAAGTGGGCAGCCAGACCAGCCGCCTGCGTATGGCTTCTTTACTGCCCAGCATTTTTTCGAAATGCAGAACGTTTAGCACAAAATAGATATTATTGGGAAACGGTGACGCAACTTTTAACGCATTGTACGGATCCCAAACAAAACAACCGGGATGGGGATCCCACACGAGTCCGTTCTCTTTTAAGTTTTTGGCAAACACACATACCCGTTCCGTAAAGGGAATGGGTGCTAAATCTTCTTTGGGATCAAATGGTGTCGATCGCATACCTTCCTCGGTGATTTTGGTTTTACTCTGTCATTAAATCCTTTTAAAATCCGGTTTCTTTCGGCACAAAAGGCAATCCGTCGTTCCTGTTCTTGCTATTTGTTTTTGGCGAAATTGAACATAAATTAGCAAGAACGACAGTCGTGCCATTAAAGTTCGTTTGTATCTTCACGCTTAATTTAACGAAAAAATAAAATAATTCCTAACCGATTTGCGAAAAATGGGAATGGGCTTTGCCTTGATTGTATGAATAACGGTTTGTGTACAAAATGCGCAATGACTCCGAATATCTAGTATGCTGCAAATGAATGCGAATCGTTGGCTTATT
>CAZHIZ010000003.1:0-34878 GCA_964532875.1 uncultured Caldithrix sp.
TATCCCCGGCAATGAAGACCAATTCCAGCGTCAGCCGCCATCCGCTTGCCGAGTGCTCCCGCTGGAAACGGGGGTGTATCGAGGCAACGGCACCACAGTTCTCTCGATACGTTCTCCGGCTCAGACGGAGGACACTCGAGAACCGGATTGTGCCGCTTTTACAACGCACCATTCACCCTTTATTCTTTATTCTTTACTCTTTATTCTTAACGAAAAAGAATCCGAAATCCACCGAGTCTCTACCTTCCGTTTGCCGTGTAGGAAAGTATCAAGGCATCCGCCAGAATTTAGCCCATGGTACGGTTTAATTTTTTACTTTCGTAAAAATATCTTTATTTCCACACAGGGTTGGCATAGCAATACAGACATCCCACGTAGCAAGGCTGCCGGCGATAGTCACCGATATCAATAGAACGGGTACAACCACATTGAGCACGGGTAGGCGCCTTGGCCTGGCTTACCTTTTCTTCGGGATACATCTGGTTCAACAAGCGTCCGTCGATGCAATGGCCCTTCTCCACTCCTTCCACCTGCAGCAAGACATCCGTGCAACAGGCATAAATACGCAATCCGGCTTCTCGAGCCACGGCAACCATTTCTTGCACGATTTTAAAAGCCTCCTCACCGGGCTGTTCTTTTAGTTGAAACGAAGGAAATTTTTGTTTGAATCTGGTACGAAATTTGGCATAAGGGTAGGCCAAGCTGGTGTAACAACGGCTAACGCCCATTTGCCCGATGGTTTCGGCCAGGTACTTAAATTCCTGCACCTTGTAATTTGTTTTAAGCCGGTTATTTTCCCACCAAAACACTAAAGGATCGTAACGCCAAATAATACGCTCTGCACCATAGAATCGAACCAATTGTTCCATTTGAGAAAGTTGTTTGTGTAAAGGCACGGGATGTTTTTCCAGTATGGACGGTGAAAGAATCGTAAAGTGAAAAAACAATTGGTAATCGGCAAAATAGGAACGTTTGCGCAAAAATGCTCCGTAATTGCGGGACCAAAAGACAATCCAGGCCACATGTTCCGGAGTTAAATGCACACGCCGCACTTTCTGTGGGAAAAAAGGATTGGCAACATCGACCCACCCTTGTTGAATTTGCCGAATGAACCAATTTAAATAGAAGGCGGGAATATCCGTCCGACGTGAAGCGGAGATGACCTGTTTCATATTTTTTGTTTCGGCCATCGGAATCTGCTTTTTAATTTCTTACAGTACTTTTTTTAACTTTTCGGCAAAAAACTCATTTTCTTCCGGCAATCCGATGGAAACGCGTAGGCAATTGGGCAAACCGAAAGATTTTAAAGGCCGCACAATCACCCCTTCTCTTAACAAGCGATTAAAAATCGTATTCACTTGCTTTTCCGAATCAAAAACCAGCGTTACAAAATTAGTAAACGATTCAATGTACCGTAATCCCAGACGATTAAACAGGTCGTAAAAGAATTTTTTACCTACGCGATTATTGTGCAGGGTCTTTCCCAGAAAATCATCATCATTAAGAGCGGCAATAGCGGCGGCTTGCGCAGGCACACTGGGTTCGAAAGTCAGCTTTACTTTCATCAGGTTCTCGATTAAAGTTTCGTGCGCAAAACCGTAGCCGATCCGTATACCGGCCAGGCCGAAGGCTTTGGAAAAGGTGCGCAAAGTAATCACATTATCCAGACGATATTGCATGGAGTCGGGATACTTCGGTTCATCATGGGCAAATTCGAAATAGGCTTCATCCAAAATAACCAATACCCGGGGTGGAACCTGGTTAATAAATTTCAAAAATTCGCTTACTGTAAAAATGGTGCCCGTAGGATTGTTGGGATTGGCTAAATAAATTAATTTGGTCTTGGGCGTAATGCGCTCTGCCATGGCCTGTAAATCGATTTTGTATTCTTTCAAAGGCGTACGAATTAGTTTGATCCCTCGAGATTGGGCCTGAACATCAAACGTAACGAATGAACCATGCGACGTAATAGCCTCTTCATCATCCAATAAAAAAGTACGCATGATAATGGCAATAATCCCTTCCGAACCGTTTCCGGCAAACACATTCTCGATTTTTACATCGTAGCGTTCGGCCAAGGCTTTGCGTAATTCGTAAATATCCGGGCTGGGATAGCGGTTAATAAACAATAAAGATTCCTGCATGGCCTGAAAAGCCAACGGGGAAACACCAATGGGGTTTTCATTGGAAGCTAATTTGACAATGCGCTTTAAACCCAGCTCACGTTTCAATTCGTCAATGGATTTTCCCGGTTTGTACGGTTGTAATTTTTTAATATGATCGGGTACCAGAGGCATTCTCAAATTCCTTTCCGAATTTCGACTTTTGCCTTGGGAAGATACTAAAAATTTTCGAATAAAAAAATCGGAATGGGATTATTGCAAGCAAAAAAAAATAAGGATTCCAGCTGTACCGGAATCCTTATTGCCAATTTTTATTTTGATTTTTAGAGATTTAGCGACCGGAAATAATACGCGAAATGTAATAAATGGATGTGGACAAAATAGCCAGACTTGAAGCCACCGAAAAGACCTCTTTAACCGTGTACCAGCGTGTGTGATTAACGTAAATTACATCCCCCGGTTGTAACTTGAGCTCATTCTCTTTCAAATCGGTAAGTTTGGAAAGATTAATGTGATATTCTTTGCGAAGATATGAACCGTCTTCTTTTTTACTGGTACGTACCAATTGCACATCGCTCATTTTTGCGTAAGTATTGGGGCCGCCGGCCAGGGAAATCAAGTTTACCAAATCCGTCGAACTGGCTACTTCGTACAAACCCGGACGCTGAACAAAGCCCCAAATACTAACCGTGATGGTAATATCCCCCGGCTTGGCATAATAATAATTAACCGAGCGCCCCGCCATTACACGCGTTGCCATATTAAGTTGATCCACCTGGGCCTGGGCCGAACTCACAAAGGCAAGTCCTAATAATATGAAGCCAAACAAGTGAAGAGACAAAAGATTATTCCTGTTCATAACACTATCCCGAAATTTGAAATTAAATGATCGTTTTCTTCTTTTTCGATTTTTTTTCTGTGGAATGACCGTAGGTGTAATACCCGTAATATCCGTAGTACCGACTCTTATATTGCCCATAATAACTTCCGTAAGCACGTTTAATATCGAAGTTGTTCATAGCTACCCCCAAAACATGGGCGTTGACCCGTTCCAATTGTTCGATGGAATGCTCCAGTTCATCCATTACCGTGGTACCTGCTAAAATAATGAGCAAAGTACCCTCCACACGGGTGGAAACGATGGAAGCATCGGTAACGGCCAAAACGGGGGCAGAATCAAAAATGACGATATCGTACATGGTCTTCAATTTCTCAATCAGTTCATGAGTTTGCGGAGCAGCCAATACTTCCGAAGGATTGGGCGGGACAATACCGCAAGGAATTATGGACAAATCCTTGATTCCCGAATCATGGACAATTTCGTTGAATTCGTTTTTGTCGAACAAATAATTGATCAAACCGGGTTCTTTGGGTAAACCAAAAAGCCGGTGGATGGAAGGACGGCGTAAATCCGTATCGACCAAAAGAGTATTAATACCGGCCTGAGCAAAAGTGATAGCCAAATTAGCCGCCGTAGTCGATTTACCTTCTTTAGGGTTAGGACTGGTCACAACAAAACTTTTCAGAGGTTTATCCAGACGGGCATATTGCAAATTGGTGCGCAAACGGCGGTATCCCTCGGCCACGGAAGAACGTGGATTCAAATAAGCGACCAAATGCTCATCCAATTTTACACTTAAATCCTGAACTTTGCTTTGAGACAAAAGCTGGGAATCCATACTGGGAATAATGGACAAGGGTTGCAGACCTTTCTTCTTCAAATCTTCCGGCGTACGGATACTCACATCCATGTACTCCAGCAAAAAGACCAGACCGATTCCCAACCCCAGACCTAACAAGGCGCCTAACAGCAAATTCATGCGTACTTTGGGTGAAATCGGAATTTGCGGCACGATGGCCTTGTCGATGATTTCGATGTAACCGAATTGGGATTGTTCGGCAATAGTCGCTTCCTGATAACGTTCTTCCACCATTAAATACAATTTTTCGGCGGAAAGACGTGCACGCTGCAAACGGGCAAATTCGATGCTCTTTTTGGGAATCCGTTCGAATTCCTTTTTGTAATCCGCCAACACTTCGCTCAATGCTTTTTTCTTGGCTTCCAAGGCCTGAAGCTGAATTTGCGTTTCAAAAATTTTCTGCTTGACTTCCACCAGATATTTTGCCGGATCGGCCAACTGACCGGGTAAAATCGACTTCAGATAATCATTGGTACGCTGACGCAGTTTGGCTCGTAAATTGGCAATCTGCAAATCAATATTCTGCAATTTTTCCTTGTAAATAGGATCGTTGGATGCATTGGGATTTTGCGAAATGGTGATATCGCGTTCCACTTCAAGTTTGGCGATCTCTTCTTGCAAAAGACGAATGTACGGATCGCCCGCTTCACTCATAATCTTGGCCACATTCGGTTCTTGTTTGGCAATTTGCTGGCGGTAAAAATCCAATGTCTCTTTTACGGATTGAATTTGAATATCGATGTCATCAAATTGTGCCTGCAAATTGGACAGTTGTTCGATAACCTTCTTCGATTCGTCGTCAATGGAGACGATACCCGTCTTCTCCATGTAATTTTGCAGAGCTTGCTCGGCTTTTTGTAATTCTTTATGCTTGATTTTCAATTGCTTTCCCAAAAATATGCGGGCCGCCCTGGAACGTGTACGACTCATGCGCAGGTTTCGGTCGTAATAGGCCTGCGCGTACAGATTAGCAATTAAAGCGGCGTCTCGGGGATCCGAACTTTTAACCGTAATTTTAATAACTTCCGAATCGCGTACGGGCTCGAATTCTACGGTTTTGAATAAATTTTCCGTTAATTCGGCCAAGGATAGCACCTCTCTGGGATTCTCTTCGTCTTCGGGAGCACGAATGCAATGTAAAAGCTCGTCCGAATTTTCGTAATGGCGTTTTTCCAAAAGTTTCCGCGCCACTTCATTGGCTACGGAACGTGACTTTAAAATTTCCAATTCATTATTCAGATTTTGTGTGATTCCAAGTCCCGTCGGGTCAAATAACATCAGCCCGCCCTGACCTTTACTTTGTGTGTTGACCAACACGGTAGATGAAGCCTCGTACACGGGTTGACTTTCCATCGTATAAATAACCGCTGTTATGAATACGATCAGAAAGGAAACCACGACAATCCATTTGCGACGTAGAATTATTTGTACGTAATCCTGAAATTTTAAGGCTTCCTCTTCCGATTCCACGGACATGGGCATTTGAAGATGTGTTTTCCCGTTCCCGGGGAATGCATCATTTTCCGAAATGTTTTTACCGTTCATTGTTTGTACCTTTTAAGCATATTTTATATTTTAAATTTTTTTACGAACATTAAAATTAAAGCAATCGGTATCGATTGAAGGGATTAAATAATTTTCAGTAATTGAAAAACGATGTTTGTAATGTACGAGTCAAACACACGAAAATCAAGTTATTAAGCGCACAATTTGTTCGTAAAAAAAATAAACGCCTTTGTTTTTTAATTCTATTTGAATCGTCCCTCCGAACGATAATATCGATCGATTAAAGAAATCACCGTTTCAATTTCCTCCAACGTATTGTAAAAATGGGGTGAAATGCGCAATAAACCATTCCGTAACGAGCAGACAACCCGGTTTTTCTTCAGATACTCGAAAAGGTCTTCCGGCCGACGCGCTTTAAAAGTGTAAATGCCTGCCCAGTGTTTTTTATTCCTGCTATTTACCAGCGTCAGGCCCAGCTCTTCCAACCCGTTTACCAGATGTTCTCCCAACGCCAATATTTTCTTTTCGATATTTCCCAAACCGATTTCCAGAAGAAGCCGTACGGATTCCGAAAGGCCCACAATCCCCATGAAATTTGCCGTTCCGTATTCGTAACGACGCGCATCCGGCAAAAAGTCCAATTGATATTCCAAAAAATCCCAGGCATTCTGCACGGCCAGCCATCCCGTAAAAGCCGGTCGAAGCTGACGAAACAGGTGCGGTGAAAAATACATGAAACCCGCTCCCATCGGCCCCATCAACCACTTGTGCCCTCCATTGGACAAAAAGTCGATCTGGAATTCCCGCACATCGATGGGCAAAGCACCGATTCCCTGAATACCGTCCACGGAAAAGATAATATCGTGCGCTTTGCACAAGGCACCGATGGCTTTTAAATCATTGCGAAAACCGCTCAAAAATTCCACATAGCTGATGCTCAACAGCCTCGTTCGTGGTGTAATCATGGAGGCGATGGTTTCCAGGGAAATTTTCCCTTCATCCGTGGGGATCAGTTTGACAAGTACTCCGAAGCGTTCCAAATTTTTAAAGGGATACACATTGCTGGGAAATTCGCAATCGGGCAGCAGAATTTCATCCCCGGCCTGCCAATCCAACCCGTGTACCAAATGATTGAAGCCTTCGGAAGTATTGATGATAAAGGCGATTTGCTCCGGTTGGGCATGGATCATGCGTGCAATATCCCGACGCAATTGTTCGCGAATGGCATCGGCTTCCTGAAAGCTATCCACATTACCCAACATGCGATCGTCAA
Organism: uncultured Caldithrix sp.; assembly: GCA_964532875.1. Classification (GTDB taxonomy): domain Bacteria; phylum Calditrichota; class Calditrichia; order Calditrichales; family Calditrichaceae; genus Caldithrix. The sequence goes on from CAZHIZ010000003.1 coordinate 6,603, forward strand.
TCAGCCATTCCATCCGATCCGTAACACGCGTGGACAACGGTGAAATAGCCGCATGATTCAAGTAGATTTTTTGAGAGGTAATTGGAAACAGTGTGCGGTACTGGCTAAAATCCATTTAAAAATCCCATGGTTTCCCGATCGTTAATAAAAATTCACAAAAGTCAAATTTAATACTTTTGATTAAACGGCGCAAAACTTGTCAATTAGGGAATCAACCTTCTAACGGTTCCAGATGGGCTAACCAGTCTTGCGGCAATTCGCGGACGTTCAAAGCCACAATACCCCCTACAATTGCCCCCAGCGTATCCAGATCGCCTGCTTGCTGAACAACCGCCCACAAGGCATCTTTGTAGCTATGGGCAAAATGGGCCGCACACCAAAGACAAAAAGGAACCGTATCCTGTGCCGAGACCTTAAGTCCGGTTCCCAAAACATCGGCGGCCTCTTTTAAATGCCCCGCCGGAATTTGGCTGGCCTTGCGTATTCCTTGCTTTACCAAACTATCGGGCACCAATCGTAAAACTTCATCAAAAAATGCGCGCGTTTCTCTTAACTCACCACGTGCGGCCAATCCCGCGGCTAAAGCAACAGCCACCGCTCCGGCCTGTCCTTCCGGATGAGCGTGTGTTACCATGGCCGATTTTTGTGCTTCAACGACCAGGCGTCGGAAATCGTCTTTAAAATAGGCACCCAGAGGGGCAACCCGCATGGCAGCCCCGTTCCCGTAGGAGCCGCCGGGGAATAACTGCGGCGCAACCTCTTTCCACGAGGCGCCGTTGGCAATGGCCCGCAGCAAGCGCGCCGCCCCGCGCCCATATCCGCGATGCGGCTCTTTACTGTAACGATAGGCGAATTTTCTGGCCAACACATCCGGAATAATGCGCCCCTCTTCTTTCAACAATTCCACAATGGAAAGAGCTAAATGGGTATCATCCGTCCAGCGCCACAGACCGGCAGGTATTTTACGCTCGGCAATCAAGGCACGATTGCGGGACTTGAAAAATTGTTCGCCAAAGGCATCACCAAGGGCAAGGCCCTGCAAACTTAACAAAGCCCACTGCAGATTTTGATCCATGGCCTTCTCCTAAATTCAGTTTGGAAAAGCTTCATCCTGCCAAAAAGCCCCTTCGTAATGGGTAATTTCCGCAGGATATCGGGAAAAATTAACGATCAGAATATCGTATCGTACCGAATGATTTTGCCATTCATGATGTTCATCCAAAAAGGCATAGGCCGTGCGAATAATATTCTTCTGTTGTTTCTTACTAACACGAAGTTCAGGCGGATCGAGCGGTTTGGCAAAATAACTTTTCACTTCGGCAAAGACAAGAAGCTCATCGCCGCGGGCAATGATATCAATTTCACCGTGACCGGCTCTGTAATTGGTGGCAATGATGGAAAGACCTTTGCTCTCTAAAAAGCGACAAGCCAATTGCTCGCCTTTTTTCCCCAAGCGATGTTTCTGTGGCAATTTCATAAACACTCCGCAATAAATTAATCGAACAAATCGTTAAAAACAAATTGTAAATTACAGTAATTTCTTTGTAATTTGGGCGCAGTACAAACAAAATGACGGAGCTAATTATGTCCATTATTAAAGCCTCGCGAAGACAAAAATCCATTTCGTCTTCGCTCATCATTCTTTTATTGATTGTACTCTTCGGCTTAATACCCCTAAAGTCCGTTTCGGCTCAGGTTAGCGATACGTTGTACATTCTGCAAACCACGGATGTACACGGGCATATTTATCCTTACGATTATTACACGGATAGCCCGGCTCCTTACGGCTTAGCCAAAGCCTACACTAAAATTTGCGAATATCGTAAAAAACACAAAAATGTCCTCCTAATCGATACGGGAGATTTATTGCAGGGCACGCCTCTAGCCTATTATTATGACAAAATCAATACGACGGCTTTCAATCCTCTGATCCTAACCCTTAATTATATGGGTTACAATGCTTTTACCGTGGGCAACCACGATATTGAGCAGGGACTACCCGTCTATTACAAAGCCCGGCGTCATTCCGAATTTCCCTGGCTTTCGGCCAACAGCCTTTTACCCGACGGAAGAACGTTTTTTAAACCGTATGCGAAATTTAACGTCAACGGCATTAAAATAACCATTCTGGGTTTGACTACTCCGGCCATCCCCATGTGGTTAGACTCTTCGCTTTATCCGGGTATTCGTTGGACGGACATGGTCAAAACAGCGGCTTATTGGGCCCCCAAACTACGCAAGGAAACGGATGTTTTGCTGGGATCGTTTCATGCCGGATTCGAGGCACAGTACAGTAAAAAACAAACCGATCGTTTGGGCCTTCCCAATGAAAACGCTTCCCTGCTGGTGGCCAAAAACGTTCCCCTGTTCGATGTGGTTTTCGGCGGTCATTCCCACCGTCCATTGGGGCGGAAAGGATACAACGCACCACACCCCGTTCCCGTAAAAAACCTGATCAAGGTGAATGGTCACCGAACGTTACTTTTGAACGCCGGATCCTGGGCTCGCTATTTGGGAGTTGCCCAAATTATTTTACAAAAAAACAAAACCGGGAATTATCGGATTACATCCATGGACGGTTGGCTGGAACCTCTCAAGGACGTACCTGCTTCAGCGGCTATTTTAACATTGATTCGTCCCTATCACAAACAAACGCTCCGCTACACGCATACACCCATTACCACCCTGACCGATACCTTAAGCGCTCTGAAAGCACGCTGGCAAGACACGGCTTTTATGGATTTAATCAATAATGCCCAATTGGCCATGGGTCATGCGGATATTTCGTTCGCTGCATGTTTTAACGATAAAGCGCTTATCCCGCCGGGTCGGCTGCGAATTAAAGATGTGTACCAGATTTACAAATACGAAAACTATCTGTATGTGTTAAAAATGACCGGACAGCAAATCAAAGATTACCTGGAATACTGCGCACGGTACTATCGGTGGGAAAACGGGAAACTAAGTACCAATCCCCAAATCGCCGGTTATAACTACGACATGGCTCAGGGGATCTCGTACGAAATTCACGTTAAGGAACCGATCGGACAGCGCATCCGGCATCTGATCGATTCCAAAAGCGGCAAACCGCTGGAGATGCGGAAAATGTACAAGGTGGCTTTAAACAGTTACCGGGCCAGCGGAGGCGGCGGACATCTGGCCGCGGCACACGCCACTAAGGCACCCGTTATCTGGAAATCGGACCGCGAAATCCGAAATTTGCTTATCGACTATTTAAAAGAGAAAAAGTCGTACAAACCGACCTGTGATCACAACTGGAAACTGGTATATTAAAAGAAGATCGCGGGGGCAAACCTTTCAAGCCTGCTTTTGCGCTCTTCGTCGGTTTTTATCCCTTGGCGGAAGGCGTTTTTTACCGGGCCGCTTACTTTTGTTCCAAAATGCGATCGATCAAAAAGGCGTAATCAAAGGCGATTTCCTTTAAATAATCGTAGCGACCCGAGGCTCCCATGTGACCGGCCCCCATATTGGTTTTTAAGAGCAAAAGATTATGATCGGTTTTCAGGGCACGCATCTTGGCCACCCATTTGGCCGGTTCCCAATAGCTCACGCGCGGATCGTTCAGCCCGGCGGTAACCAGAATATTCGGGTAATTTTGGGCCCGTACATTTTCATACGGGGCGTAGGATTTGATGTACCAATAATACGATTCGATCTGCGGATTTCCCCACTCGTCGTACTCAATTACCGTTAAAGGCAAAGAAGGATCCAACATCGTGTTCAGTACATCGACAAACGGGACATGGGCCACCACGGCTTTAAACAGATCGGGACGCATGTTATTAACCGCCCCCATGAGCAATCCGCCTGCACTACCGCCCATGATGCCCAATCGTTGGGCATTCGTGTATTTTTGTTTTAGCAGATATTCGGCGCAGGCAATAAAATCAGTAAACGTATTTTTCTTCTTCAACAACTTCCCGTCTTCGTACCACGGACGTCCCAGCGCCCCGCCGCCGCGAACATGGGCAATGGCGTACACGAATCCCCGATCGATTAAACTGAAGCGGTTGGAGGAAAACGTCGGATCGATGGTAATACCATAAGCCCCGTATCCGTAAAGAAGCATGGGATTCTTCCCGTCCGTTTGCAGTCCTTTTCGATAGACCAGTGAGATGGGTATTTTTGTACCGTCTTTGGCCGTGGCCCATAAACGCTGCGTGACATACTTACTCGGATCATACCCGCCCAAAACCTCCTGCCGCTTTTTAAGTTCCCTTTTTTTGCTTTGCATGTTGAAATCGTAAACGGAAGGCGGCGTAATGAGCGATTGATAGGTAAATCGCAAAACGTCCGTGGCGTATTCCCTGTTGCCGGTAAATGAGACCGTGTAAACCGGTTCATCAAAATCAATTGCGTACCCTTTGCCACCGTTTGCTGGCAGAATAAAAATCTTTTTCTGCCCGTTATCTTTTTGCAAAACGGCTAAAAATTTTGCGAACGGTTCCACAGCTTGCAGCATCACTCGCTTGTTGGCGGGAATAACCGTTTGCCAGTACCGGCGTTGAATGCGCTCGGTCGGCGTACGCATCAGTTTAAAATTGACAGCCTTTTCATTGGTACGTATGTAAAAATAGTTGCCCTGATGATTCAGATAATATTCGATCTCATACTTGCGCGGTTGAAAAACCGTAAACCCACCGGTCGGATCGTCCGCCTTTAAAAAGCGCTCTTCACTGGTGACCTGGCTGGACAAATCCATGAAAATGAAGCGTCCGCTTTTACTGCGCCGGACGGATATGAAAAACTTTTCGTCTTTTTCATGATGAATCAAAGCATCGTTTTTCGGATCGTCGCCCAAACGATGGCGCAAAAGTTTGTAAGGCCGTTTAGCCTCATCCAGGACCGTGTAAAAGAAAGTCCGGTTGTCGTTGGCCCAGGCCAACGAATAATAGGTATTGGGGATGGCTTCTTTTAGCAGTTCTCCGCTTTGTAAATCTTTAATGCGAATGGTGTACGTTTCCGAACCGGTGGTATCAGTGGAATAGGCCAGGAAACGATGATTCGGGCTGACGGCAAAAACACCAAGGCTAAAAAATTTGTGGCCTTCGGCCAGTTTATTTTGATCCAAAAGGATTTCTTCTCTGGCTTTCAGATTCCCCTTTTTCCGGCAATAAATGGGATACTGCAATCCCTTTACCGTGCGATTGTAATAATAATAGGGCCCGTATTTCACGGGGACGGATAAATCGGTTTGCTTAATACGCCCCAACATTTCCCGGTAAAGCATGTCCTGCAAGTCTTTGGTGTGTGCGGTCATGGCTTCGGTATAGGCATTCTCTTCCTGTAAATAGCGAATGACCTTCGGATTGTTCCGATCGCGCAACCAATGATAATTATCGATGCGGACATCGTTAAAATGTACATCTTTAAACGGAATCTTTTCAGCCACCGGCGGCTTGACGGTTTTATCGGATTGGCATGTCATTATGAATAACCCCATGATAAAAATAACGGCACTTGCTACAAAACGCATGATAGCGTCCTTTCATCGCATGAACTGCTTGCAAGATAGCAAGATTTTACCTATCGGAGCAAAGAAAAATCTCCAAAAGAAAAACGTAGCTGCCCGGAGCTTTGGACAAATTTCAGGTTGACCGTCCGAAATGGCCTGATGTATTTGACAACTGCTACCTTTCGGTGTAAATTTGCCCGTTTCGGAATAAGGGAAGAAAAAAACCGCAAGAATCGTTACATTGTCTTGTGATTTAATTTGAAGCGAGGTATCGTTTGCCAACGGTTGCTTTACATACATTAGGCTGTCGTCTCAATCAGGCGGAAACAGCCGTAATTGCCCGCACCTTTCAGGAACGGGGTTTCGATATTGTGGAATTCGGAGAACAGGCCGACATCACGGTGATTAATACCTGCACGGTTACCGAACAGGCCGATGCCAAATGCCGGCAGGCCGTTCGTCAAAGTCTGCGTAAAAATCCCCGATCTTTTGTAGCCGTTATCGGTTGCTACGCCCAGATTTCGGTCGAGGCCATTCGGCAAATCGAGGGCGTGGATTTGATCATGGGCAACGAGGACAAATTGCGGCTCATCGATCACATCGACAGCTGGCAAAAGCGGAAGGAACCGCTCGTTTTGCATTCGGCTAAAATCGCCCGCACACCGTTCACCATTGAAACGCCCGGCCTGTACACCACACACACCCGGGCAAACCTTAAAATTCAGGACGGCTGTAATTTTGTTTGTTCCTTTTGCATTATCGCTAAAGCGCGCGGGCCGGCAAGAAGTCGCCGATTTGACGATTTACTGCGAGAAGCGCGGCAATTGGCCGATCAGGGATTTAAAGAAATCGTTTTGACCGGCGTCAATATCGGTACCTATCGCTATGAAGACAAAACCTTTATGGATGTATTGCGCTCGTTGGAAGCCATTGAGGGGATCGAACGCATCCGTATCAGCTCCATCGAACCCACTACGGTCAACGAAGCCTTAATCGATTATCTGGCCGATTCGCAAAAGGTGTGTCCCTATTTACACATTCCCTTACAGAGCGCCGACGATGCCATCCTGAAATCCATGCGCCGTAAACACAGTTTTGCGCAATTCGAGCATCTTATTCGGTACGCTAAAAAGCGTTTACCGCACATCGGCCTTGGGACGGACATCATGGTCGGCTATCCGGGCGAGGACGAAAACTCGTTCCAAATCACCAAGAGACGCCTAAGCGATTTGCCAATCGATTACTTTCACGTATTTACCTATTCCGATCGCAAAGGTACCGCGTCGTACAAATTGAAACCCAAAGTCCCCTATCACGTTAAAAAAGAACGCACACGCACGCTCATTGCAATGGGTGAACGTAAAAAATCCCTTTTTTACCGCGAACATGTGGGGCAAAAAGTAGATGTATTGTTCGAACAATGGTTTAATGGCTTTTGGGAAGGTTTCAGTGCCAACTACATGCGTGTGCGTGTAGCCGCTAAAGAAGATCTCAAAAATCAAATACGAACCGTAAAAATAACCGATGTTGTCGGTGACAAACTACAAGGAGAACTCGTTTGAAACGTGTTTACATAGAAACGTACGGCTGCCAAATGAACGAATACGATACGGAAATCGTTAAGACCATTTTAAAGAAGCACCGCTATGCCATTACCGATAAACCGGACGAGGCGGAAATTCTCTTTCTGAATACCTGTTCCGTACGCGAAAATGCCCATCAAAAAGTAACCCAGCGCATTCACACCTTTAACCGGTTGCGCCAACAAAACAAAAAGGTGGTCATCGGCGTTTTGGGCTGCATGGCCGAAAATTTGCGTTCGGAATTACTGGACAGCAAATTGGGAGTTGACCTGGCAGCAGGGCCGGATAGTTACAAACGGCTTCCCCAAATGTTGGAACACGTTTTAAATGAAGGTCGTAAAGAAGGGGATTTCACTCTTTCCGAATACGAAACCTACAGCGATATTTTTCCCGAACCCGAACCGGGGGTCAACGCCTGGATTGCCGTAAGTCGCGGTTGTGACAACTTTTGTACCTTTTGCGTGGTTCCTTACACCCGCGGGCGCGAACGTAGCCGTGATCCGTTCAATATTTTGGAAGAGGTAAAACAACTGGCGCAAAAAGGGTACAAACAGGTTACGCTTTTAGGGCAAAATGTCAATTCGTATCGCTTTGAAGATTACGATTTTGCCGATCTGATCGAGTTGGTGGCGCAGGTAGAGGGCATCGAGCGCATTCGCTTTACTTCTCCGCACCCCAAAGATTTTCCGCAAAAACTCATCGACGTTGTGGCGAACAATCCCAAGGCCTGCAAACATATTCATTTACCGTTACAGGCCGGTAACAATCGAATTCTCGAATTAATGAATCGTACTTACACGCGTGAACAATTTTTGGCTCTGGCTGAACTACTGCGCAGCCGCATTCCGCATCTGGTGCTGACGACCGATGTTATCGTGGGCTTCCCCACGGAAACCGAAGAAGAATTTCAAGAAACGTTGGACGTGATGCGTCAGGTGGAATTTGATGCCGCCTTCATGTTCAAATATTCGGAACGTCAGCACACCATTGCCTCGCGCAAATATCCCGATGATGTGCCGGAGGAAGAAAAGACTTCGCGTATTACGCGCCTGGTTTATATGCAAAAGAAAATCGCTCTAAAGAAAAACCGTGAGCATTTGGGGCAGATATTTGATGTTTTAGTGGAAGGCCGCGGTAAAAAGCCCAATCAATTATTGGGTCGCAATGACGGCAATAAAATTGTGGTATTCCCGGACAACGGGGCCCAAATCGGTGATTTCGTCCGTGTAAAAATCGAAGAAGTCACTTCCAATACCCTAATCGGCAATGCCGTTTAATATCCCATGACCCGCGTTCGCTTCAGGAAGATAAGCAGGCGCACGGGATAAATTCGTAAAGGAGTTTTCTTTGTTCCGCTTCGATCGCGATCTTCATATTCCCGAAATCGATTTATGGATCGATAGCACCCATGTTAAACAGTTCGGCTTTGTTTCCCATGCCCACAGCGACCATCTGGCGCGTCACAAAAAAATCCTGTGCACGCCGGCGACAAAGGAGCTGGCCCGCATGCGCATTAAACCGCATGATTTCCTGGAACTTGACTTCGGAGAAACCTTAAGCCTTGGCGATTTTCGGGTATCGTTGCATCCGGCCGGCCACATTTTAGGATCGGCACAAATTCTGTTAAACAAAAACGGACAGCGCCTGCTTTATTCCGGAGATTTCCGTTTGGATCAATCTGCCGTTGCCGAGCCGTTTGAATTTGTTAAAACCGATATTTTAATTATGGAAACCACTTTCGGCATGCCCCATTACACCATGCCCGAGCGCCGGCAGGTGGAAGACGAACTCATCGATTTGTGCCAAAGACAAATACGTCAGGGTAAAATACCGGTGGTCTTCGCCTATTCTTTAGGCAAAGGACAAGAAGCCTTAAAATTACTTACGGAAGCCGGATTGCCGGTTGTCGTTGATGAAAGCATCGCCCGTTTTCTGCCCGTTTACGAGAATTTCGGAATACGCTTTTCTGACTTCGATCTTTTCAATCCGAATCAATGGCCCGCCGAAACCGTGGTATTATTGCCCACTCATTTTCGGTTCAAACGCCAATATCGCCACATCAGAAACAGCTTTACGATTTATTTGTCCGGTTGGGGCATGGATCCGCAGGCCCGATATCGCTTTGGCGTGGACCGGGTGCTGCCCATTAGCGATCATGCCGATTATGAACAGTTAATGCGTCTGGTGGAAGAAGTGCAACCATCCGAGGTGTATTGCACGCACGGTTTTCCCGAGTTTGTCAACGATTTACGAGCAGCCGGTTTTAAGGCCTTTGTGCTGGAATAGAAAGACGATAAGATGGTTTAAGGATAGCGACTGATCTTTGCGTAGCTAATGAGGCAAATGGTTCAAATTAATTAAGGTACCGAACGCCGTAATTTTAAGTCGTGACGCGGGCCCACATAAACCGCATTTTCCGCCCCGAATAAGCGTCGCACGATTACGGGCGAAAGCCTGTCGGTTTGCGGTAAATGAACACGATTGAAGGGGTAATAGGAATTCATCAAAATGACCGATTCCCGATCTTCATATTCCACGTGGTAATGATACTTTTTAAATAACTCTACCAATTTTTCAGTAGATAGGTTATTAAAACGGATACGAATATCGAAAAGTGGTTTTTCTTCACCAAAGGGAAACGGTTGATTGCGAACGGTGGTGTAATGTTTTAAAAGGGCCAGCGCTTTGTTCAGGCGCGTATTAAGTGTTTCCTTGTCCGGAGCCTGCACATAAACATTGGGCACATTTTCGCAATATGCCACAAAGGAACGGCCGTCGAATTCTTTTTTAACCTTTATTTTCATGGTATCAACCGATTTTGCAATTGGGAACGCTTGTAATTTTACTTAATATATAAAGGATTGCCAAGTAAGTCAATTAAGAATCGGGGTTTCAACAAAGGCACTTTCCTTAAGCACTTATCGTTCCGGATTGGGCGTTGTTCTTTGGAAGGTAAAAAGTTATTCGTTATTCGTTGAAGGGAAAAGAGATTAATGATTCTTGGTGCACGGGTTGTTCAAAATGCTCAGGTCATCCCTATTCATTTTCATTTTTCTTAATTGTCATGCCCTGAGCTTATGCCCATAGTTGTTGGTCTTTGGCTTGGGTTTGCTCGAATAGGCGGTAAAAGTTTTCGAACGTTTCCAAAAGTTGAGGCCATTCCCGACCCGCTTTGAGATCGTTTAGTAATTTGTAAAAGGCCAGAGCACTGCGCACCAGCTCGTCATCGATCATTGCGGAACGATTCAAGAAAGACAGAAGCCAAATGACAACTTTTAATTCCGAAATATTTCCCGGCCAATGGTAATTTTGCAATGCCTTCAGTGCTTCCCCGGTTAACCTGGGCCGCATATTCTGCAGCGGCACATTCATCTCGGAAAGAAAATGTTCGGCCAGCAAGGGGATATCATCCAAACGTTCCCGCAAAGGCGGTAATCGAAATGTCAGTGTATTCAAAAAGTTAAACAATTCGCTTGAAAAATTTCCGCTTTCGGTTAAGGATTTTAAATCTTCGGAAGTCGAGGCAATTAGACGGATATTTAAAGATGGTCGATCCTTGCCTGCGGATGGCATGTAATAATTTTCGTGGATGAACCGCGCCAACCGTTGCTGTCCTTCTTTCGAAAGCTGTGAAATTTCACCGATAAAAAGTGTCCCTTTGTCCGCTTGTTCAATCAAGCTTTTGCCGCCAGACTGATTACCATCATCGGAAACCGCCGTGAACAAACGCTCTTCATCTTTAGAATCGCGGGTATTGCAGTAAAAGGAAATGAAAGGACCGTATTTACGCCTGCTTTTGTAATGCAATACTTTAGCCAATAACTCTTTGCCCGTTCCTTTTTCACCGTAAAGCAAAAGGCGTTCCCACGGTTCATCCAAACCCGACATTACCTTTAAAATCTGTTCCACTGAAGCGCTCAAAGTTCCACCGGCCATGGATTTGTAAAACTCGTTAAACAAATTGCGATTTAATTCCGTCAACCGTTTATGCTCCAGGGCATGCTCAATGGTCATCGTCATGCGTTCCACATTAATCGGTTTGTCCAAATAATCGAAGGCACCTTTTTGAACCGCTTCCATTGCCGAGGGAAGTGTAGAAGCCGCGGAAACCATTATTATCGGTAAATGCGGTTTGGCTTGTTTGATTTTCGGCAAAAGTTCCAGACCGGCCAAATCGTTATTAAAAACAACATCGAGAAGAATAACATCCCATTCCCTGTTAACCGCCAATTCAAACGCTTTTTGCGGATCGGTTTCGTATTGTAAAACATAGTTTCTAAGCGCAAGCGTCTTTTGAATTTGTTGACAATAGGCCTCATTATCGTCGATTAATAAAATGGCACTCATTACGGCTATTCCCCGTTCCCCTGATTAAACTTAACCACAATTTTGGAACGTCCCTGTTCGGCACGAATCCATTCCAGCTCTATCTTTAAATAGTTAGCCAATTGTTTTATTAAAAGTGGGGTCACCGAACGCCCCCCCGGTAATTCGCTCACATTAGTGTTAAAAATTTCATCGATTTGGTCTTTGTGAAACAACCCTGTAAAATCAAGACATGGTACATCTGCTTCCTGCAACTGCACACGTATGTGATCCTGTGCGGATGTTAACGAAGCGGAAAGCGCATCCATTAATACTTCAAAAAACAAATGAAGGCCTTGCTCATCCGTTGAGACGGGAATCGTATTTTTTTGAATTTCAATTTTGAAACGCGCATGATTTTTGTGGCGGGTAACCGCATCGAAAAGAATTTGCAGCAAATTTTGTGATTTAAAATAGGCCTGGCCGCTACGGGTGGCCATTAAAATTTTAAACAGCGAACCCATGCTTTTTTCCAGCGATTTGGCCATGGCTTGCACAAAATCCGTCGGATCCTGTTGTGTGGGAGAATCCGTCTGTACATTGTGAAGCAAGTCATTCAGATTAAACAAGGCCAATCGCATGGTCGTTAAATCGTTTTGCACCTGATGGGCTAACCTATTGATTAAAAATGTTTGAAAATCTTTCATCCTGAAAAAAGCCAGACTGCCTGACTATCCTTTTTTGATTAAAAACCCTTTAATTTTAATACGTTTTTAGAATTCTCTGCCTACCTGCCGAACGATGCCGGCAATTGTTCAATCCAACTAAAATAGATTATGATGCACGTCAGGATTAAAATTTCGGCCAATCCCCACTTTTCTTTAAAAATTTAAGACTTGTATTGAAAAAATCCTAATTTTCTTTTTAACGAACCATTACCAAATTAAAAAAAATTTAATAGACATCAATTGGAAATTTTAATAATATGTAAAGCAGCGCAAAGGTTTGTAGCGGTACGTCCCGTATGAGGGAGAAATTGGAAACAGGAATTGGTTCATCGTTAAGGGTAAAAGGAGAAGTGGCAGAAAGGGGCCAATCCGGTTCTCGAGTGTTTTCCGTCTGAGCCGGAGAGTGTATCGAAAGAACCGTGGTCCCGTTGCCTTGATCCCCCCCGCTTCCAGCGGGGGCACTCGGCAACCGTTTGCGGCATTTTCTTGGAGATCAGGAATTATTCCGGCAATGGCCGGATGTTTCAACCATTGGTAGAGCGAGAGCACAATCCGGTTCTCGAGTGCCCCGCCGCAGGCGGGGCGTATCGAGAGAACCGTGGCCCCCATTGTCTCGGTTCATGGCAGCCACAGGCGGAGTTTATCGACAGAACCGTTGCCCCGTTGCCTTGATGCGCCTCTTACCGCTGCGGGGGGGGCACGCACGGCAAGCGCAGGTGATGGGCTAACATTATTTCCTTCCCATCGCATCAGGGAAGAAAAACTTGATCGGAGAATGGATAATGCTTTCTATTTTGCTCTTATTTGCCGTGGGCTTAACTGCGGGATTCATCAACGTGATGGCCGGAGGCGGTTCTTCTTTAACCCTACCGGCACTCATTTTTTTAGGCTTGGATGGTGCCACGGCTAACGGCACCAACCGCATTGCCATTCTTGTGCAAAATATCTTTGCTATGGGGGGCTTTCAGCAGAATCGGCGCAATGAATTTAAAGAAAGTTTCAAATTGGGTTTACTAACCCTACCGGGCGCCCTTATTGGCGCTTTTGTGGCTGTCTCCATTCAGGATGTCTGGTTTAAACGCATCCTGTCCATTGTGATTATTTTCGTGATTATCAGCTTGTTTTTACCGCGCCCGGCCCAAAACGAAACCAAGATGAAAGCGGCTCAAAAATGGGTATTGTACGGTTCGTTAATTGCCGCCGGTTTTTACGGAGGATTCATTCAAGTAGGGGTTGGCTTTATTATGATGGCCATTCTCTTCCACCTGGCAAAATTCGATTTAATACGGGTAAACGTGTACAAAGTATTCATTATTTTTCTCTACACCCTACCAGCGCTTTTGGTTTTTGTGCTCTCCGGTAAAATAAATTGGCTCTGGGGACTTATTCTTTCGGCGGGTAACGGTCTGGGGGGCTGGATTGGTGCGCAAGTTAACGTAAAAAAGGGTGACAAGGTGGTGCGCCTGGTGCTGGTGCTCGTACTTTTGATTATGGCCGTTAAATTGCTAAATTTGTTTTAACATTATGATTTTCGGAACTGATGAACCTGAAGAATTGGAGTATTGTCAAATACAATGAAAAACCGCTTTAACAACTTAACTTCCAAACAGTGGCTGCCTTTCCAAAAATCCTGGTTTTTATTTAACGATTTAAACGATGTACTTGCCGAAAACATTTTGTTCTTTACGCAAATTCGCGAAGACGAATCGTATTTTCCTACCATTTTACTAAAGACTCAAAGCGATCAAATAAACCGCCTGCAAAAACGTAGCGAATTATCCGGACGCCAAATTCGCCCCTTTGATGAACATGCCCGGGCTGCACAGATCGATTTTGCTGTTTTCGATTTACTCCCGGCCATCAATTCCATGGAATCAGCCGATTCGTTTCCGGCTCTGTTGTCCCAATTAACGCAGGACATTTCGGCCATCATTGGCCAATTAATCCAACGCAAATTCATTTTGGTTTTGGCAAAAAACACGCTTAAGAATGGTGTTTTTTATCCCTTTGCCTACTTAATCGCCAAACACTTGCAAACCATTCTCAGCTTAAAAGATGAAAAAGTGGGCATTGATTTACAAAAGGGCTCTTCCGCCGCTTTCAATAACGAACGCGGATTTACAAGTACAAACAACCATATTTACGCCTTGTATTTCCGAAAAGACGAAGCGGCCGGCTTAAATTTTGACAAAGCTCCGGCAATTAATTTTAAAAATCATGCCCAGGCGCAAAACGCTTTAACATTTGAGCGGCCCTTTCCTTCGTACCAGATTGTCAAGCCGCCCCCGCGCAAAAAAAACGAAATTTTACATCCGGCCAAATATCCCGAAGTGCTCATCGAATCGTTCATCCGCTACTTTAGCAAGCCGGATGAAAATATCTTCGATCCCATGTCCGGCACGGGAAGTACCCAGTTAGCCGCCTTGCAATTACAGCGCAATGCCTACGGTACGGAACTCAGTCCGTTTTTTGCCGATATTGCCCGCCAACGCTGCACCCTTTTGCTTTCTCAAACCGATCTTTTTAAACGACATGCGAATAAATTCCAGCTAAAAACAAAAGATGCCCGGGATATTAAACCCGATGAATTTCCGCCGATTCACTACATCATCACTTCCCCGCCCTATTGGGACATGCTGAATATGAAAGGTGCGGAAAATCAGGCCAAGCGCCGGCAAAAGGGCCTGCAAACCAATTACTCCGATTCCGAAAAGGATTTGGGCAACGTGGCCGATTACGAAGCCTTTTTGCAAGATTTAAGCGAAATTTATTTCAAACTTTTTGAGTTGTTGCAACCGGGACGCTATATGACGGTAATCGTGAAAAACATTAAAAAGAAAGGGCGTAACTATCCGCTGGCCTATGATTTAGCACTACGTTTGTCCGAAAAATTCATTTTGTGCCCGGAATCGTTCTGGTTCCAGGACGACCTGCGCATTGCGCCTTACGGCTACGGAAATACCTGGGTCAGTAACACGTTTCACCACTACTGTCTTACCTTTCAAAAACCATAGGCTTTTTTATTAATGAATATCTTGGAAGCGGCCCAGGCGAAGGTTGTGTTTAAGATGCGGGAATAACGAGGCAAAAGAAGGCAAATCCTTCAATAGGGCCATGCGATTGCGAATGCGGGTGTGCAGTACTCCGTTTAAAAAGGTTTGATTACCGGGAATGGGCCGAAAACGCCCGAATTCATTTGCGCCGGCATAAGCTCCGATGATTAAAACGGGGAAATCGCTTACCCGCAAACGACAAAAGGCAGTCCCCGAATTCAACCTGTCCCATTCATGCCAGAAGGTCTCTTCCCGAAACGGTTCTTCCGACCAGGGTTGCCCTTTGTATTTGGCCCAGGCTCTGGCCAGCAACTCCTGCTGAGCAGGGTTCAAATCAAAATCAAAAATCCCAATGCCCTGTCTGCGTCGGGGCGCCCATCGAAGGAAGGTAAATAAAAAAGCCACTCCGTTGCTGGAATCCAATTTGCGCTCAAAACGCTTTGCCCACTGATCGCCGGGGTGCTTGTCCGGTACAAGTGCCGGCAAATCCGTGTAGCGGTAACCGTTTAACCGTTTTCCCGAATGGAATAAAAAGTTATTTTTAATGTCCCATTCCAGATGATGCAGAATAAAATCCCGACGATCGGGGCGATAAAACGGAGTCCGGCAGTCCGAAGTATGCACGGGCAAATTGTTGGCCCGCGCAAAGGTCAAAAACATGGCTTCGGCAATTTTGCCTTTTGCAATATTGAAAATTCGCGATTTCAGACTGTGCAGTTCCATGCGATCTACGGTGAAAGGCAAAGAAATAATGGCGTAACGCAGGCTTTCTTCCACAATTGCTCTGAAGGATTCCCGTGGGATCCCGTCTACCAGAATGATCTCTTCTTCCTTCACAAAAAACCCGTATTTTTAGGATGCGCAACTTCCCGCCTTATTCATCGGGAATGGTCCAGAGAAAACGCCCATCCTTAAATAAATGCTCCAATTGCTGCACGCTGTGCCGTGCTTTGCGCACCACCGATTCCTGCGTATTGAAAGCGTTGTGCGGCGTAAAAACAACATTGGGCAGGGCCTGCAATTCCCGGATCATTTTAAAATAAGGATCGGATTCGTCGATACGGCCGTTGCGAAAGGCAATGGCCAACTTGCTTTCATCTTCAAACACGTCAAGAGCCAAACCGCCCAGTTGTTTTTCTTTGACCAGCCAATACAAATCCTGCAAAGGCGAAAGCTCGCCGCGGGCAATATTAACAAAGATGACACCCGGCTTTGCTTTCTTCAACAAATCGTAATGAAAATAGCCGCGATTTTGCTTGGTCAAGTTCATGGCAGCCACCACGATATCGGCCTGAGCCAAACCGTGCTCAATATCCACATAGGTAACGTCATCGAACTTTTGCACGATGTCCACACCCAAAACGGTCATGTCCAGTCCGCGCCCAATGCGTACCACCTGATAACCGATATTGCCCACACCGACCACCAGCAGCGTTTTGCCGGCGCATTCCGTTCCGGTTAAACCGTCACGACTGAAGGTATTGAATTGCTTGAACTGCAAAGGCAGCCTGCGTAAAAGTGTCATCCAAAGAAGCATGGCCTGCTCGGCCACGGCGCGGTTACAATACAAAGGCAAATAGCCCATTTGGCCCTGAAAGGCGGTTTGCTCCCGGTAATCCAATAAATGGTTGTAACCCGTACTCCGTGAAAGAATCGCCTGTAATTGTCCGGCCCAGCTTTCAGGGATTTTCGATTGGGTGCGCAAACTAATAACCCGGGCTACCGGTTGCCCGTGCCCTGCTTCTTGAATGGTTTCCGGAGCAAAACCGGCATGAATCGTATCCGGTAAAAATTTTTGCAGTAACTTTCGCTCTTCGGCAAATGCTTCGTAAAAGAAAACATCGTATTGGAATGTTGTAGTCACGATTGCAGCCTTTCTTTAATAAAATCCGAAAATCTATTTTAAGCTCAAAAGCAATG
Source organism: uncultured Caldithrix sp. (assembly GCA_964532875.1). GTDB lineage: Bacteria > Calditrichota > Calditrichia > Calditrichales > Calditrichaceae > Caldithrix. The sequence goes on from CAZHIZ010000003.1 coordinate 23,668, forward strand.
CACTGCAACCGCAGGCCCGTTTTTTAAGGGCTAAATGTCTTTGATTATTTCCAGATATTTTTTGTAGGGAATCGCCGGTAAGCTTTCGGCCTGTACCGCTCCCTTAGACATGGTAATCATGGCCACTTTTACCGCCGTATTTTCATCGGGCGCCTCGTAAATATCCATAAAATCGTACTGCCCCAGCAAAGCATAATGATCGATCCATTTTACGTCCGGACATTTTTGTTTTACCGCTTCGAACCATTCGCGCCCGATTTGCTCACGCGTCTGCGCGTCCTTCATGGCCGTTGGCGATAATTTGGTTAATAAAACAAATGTGGACATAAATTATCCTCCCGTTGTTTATGCGACTTTTCCCGTTTGGCCTAAAATTTAAGCCTGAATTTGCACTACCTTGGGTTTAACCAATTTTTCAAAATCCCGATAACGCAATTTAATCAACTCGCGATGGCTTCCGGCATTAAAGGCAATGATTTCATTCTTCGTCAGGTCTTCACAGACAAAAACCGGCATATCGTACAAATTGCCAAAAGGCGGCATGGCACCGATCTCACAGCCGGGAAAGGCATATTTGAACTCTTCTTCATTGGCCAACTGCACATCACGGGCATTCATTTGTTCTTTACACTTTTCGAAATCCACCCTTTGATGCGCCGGCATCACGCACATGGCCAATTTGCCGTCCAACTTTAAAATGACGGTTTTGGCCAGCTCCTTGCCCGAAACATGGGCCGAAGCGGCAACTTCTTGCGCTGTGTAAGCCGGAGAATGAACAATCATAATGTAGCGGGCCTTATTTTCGTCTAAAAAATTGCGCAATTTTTGTAAAGGCATGCTCCGCCTCCTTTGCGATTAATTCTTTTCCAATTCATTTAACGCACGAGTTCTCCGCAGGTTTGCCCGTGCTAAAAATAAAATTCCGTTTAATTTCTAAAGTCATCCATCAAGAAGTTGGCTTATTTCGCAGGTCTTCCGTAACCGGGTAAGTGATGGTGAGATCGATTCGACTTAAATCATTTCGTAAAGTTCTGCGAATCCAGGTGCACCGGTTTTCTCAAATTAAGTGGCCGTTTGTCGATATCATTAAAGCTAAAATTCCATGTAGTTTATTTTACGCCGGATTCGCGAGGAAATCAAGTTATAATCGTACTTTTTACGGTCCGTTGTTCTAAGATGAAGCGGCGGAAAAATTCCGAAGTTGAAAAGCGAGATGCAACCTGCGAAATTTTTGTTCGTAAATTATTTCGCACGAATAGTAAAGCATAAAATACGGAGGTAAGGCATGTTTAAAAACAAATGGAGAAAACGGGCTTTCTACATTTGGGTCGTGGGAATTCCCGCCAGTATTATCTTCGGGATTTTGAAAAATTTAAACCTATTTTACCCGATGGCCGATTACCTGTTTATCTTTTCCATTGTGGTTAATCTCTTTGGGCTTGTGCTGTTAAAAATTGGCGGTAGGCCGGAACCGAACTCATCGCCTGAGCCGCGTTAATATGTTCTGAACGTAACAGTCGCTTTCTTTCTTTTCTCGCCGGGTAAACTTCAGGTCGCTCCGGATGAAAATCGGTAGCGGCCTCTTTTTATTTTGTCTTTAACCGTTAAAATTTTTATTTTAAAGGATAATTAAAATTGAATTCAAAAAAATCAAAGGAATTGGCATGGCTGAAGAAACAGGTAAAAAGGCGAGCAATTTTATTAAAGCCATTATCGATGAAGACCTGAAATCCGGACGATTTAAAAAGGTACATACCCGTTTTCCTCCGGAGCCTAACGGTTATTTGCACATCGGACATGCCAAATCCATTTGCCTTAATTTCGGTTTGGCCGAGGAATACCACGGTCTGTGTAATTTACGTTTTGATGACACCAATCCCTTAAAGGAAGATCAGGAATACATCGATTCCATTATCGAAGATGTCCGCTGGCTGGGCTTTGATTGGGGCGATCGGCTTTTTTTCGCTTCGGATTATTTTGAAAAAATGTACGAATACGCCGTCCAGCTCATTAAAAAAGGCAAAGCCTACGTTGACGATCTTTCGGCCGAACAAATTCGCGAATACCGCGGCACGCTAACCAAACCGGGTATCGAAAGCCCCTATCGCAACCGCAGCGTGGAAGAGAACCTGAATTTGTTCGAACGCATGCGTAAAGGAGAATTTAAAGACGGCGAAAAAGTGCTGCGGGCCAAAATCGATATGCAGTCTCCGAATTTAAACTTGCGCGACCCGGTCATGTACCGCATTATTCATGCCAGCCATCCGCGCACCGGTAACAAATGGTGCATTTATCCCATGTACGATTGGGCCCACGGTCTGGAAGATTCCATCGAAGAAATCAGCCACTCGATTTGCACCCTGGAATTTGAAGACCATCGCCCCCTGTACGACTGGTTTTTGGACGAATTGGGCGTTTTCCATCCGCGTCAAGTGGAATTTGCCCGCCTGAATTTAAACTACACGGTCATGAGTAAACGCAAACTTTTAAAATTGGTCGAAGAAGGATATGTGAGCGGATGGGATGACCCGCGTATGCCCACCATTGCCGGGTTACGGCGTCGGGGTTACACTCCGGAAGCCATTCGCGACTTTGCCGACCGCATCGGAGTGGCCAAAAGCAACAGCGTGGTGGACATTGCCCTGTTGGAACATTGCCTGCGCGACGATTTGAATAAACGTGCCGAACGGCGCATGGTGGTTCTGAATCCCCTGAAAGTGATCATCGATAACTATCCCGATGATCAAACGGAAGAATTGGAAGCCGAGAATAATCCGGAGAATCCTCAGGCCGGAACGCGTCAGATTCCTTTTTCTAAAGTCATTTTCATTGAGCGGGAAGATTTCAGAGAAGAAGCCCCGCGCAAGTGGTTTCGTCTGGCCCCGGGCAAAGAGGTGCGCCTGAAACATGCTTACTACATCACTTGTACCGAGGTGGTTAAAAACGAACAGGGAGAGATCGTCGAATTGCATTGTACCTACGATCCGCAATCGCGAGGCGGCTGGACGCAAGACGGCCGCAAAGTGAAGGGCACTTTGCACTGGGTTTCGGCGGCACATGCCGTTCCCGTGGAAGTACGTTTGTACGAACATTTGTTCTCCAAAGAAAATCCGGAAGATACGGAAGAAGGTCAGGATTTTACGGCCAACATTAACCCCAATTCGTTAACCATTTTAAAACAGGCTTTAGCCGAGCCGGATTTATTAAACGCTAAACCGGGCGACCGCTTTCAGTTTTTACGTCAGGGATATTTTTGTGCCGATTTAAAAGATCACACAAAAGAGCATCCGGTTTTTAACCGTTCGGTAACCTTACGCGATAGCTGGGCCAAAATCGAAAAAAAATTAAAGGCATAATTTCATGCGTTAAGTACGATTTTAATTTTATTTTGTCAGGGAACGGTATTCTTTTTTATTTGACCCTGTCTATGGCCGAACTTCTTTTTTAAATGGGCAAAATTTAAAATAATAAACAATCACCAAACAACGGAGGGAGTATGCGTTATTTTTTAATTATTGTAATCACCATGGCTTTCTGCTCGTTGAGTTTTGCTCAGCAGGCCGATAAAAAAGCCCCGCAATATGGCTGGAAGAAAGAATTGGTGGGTAATCTGAATTTCACCCAGAACACCTTTGACAACTGGAAGCAAGGTGGCGAAAACGCCTGGGCCTGGCAATTAACCATTAACGGCAAATGGGTGAACGATCAAAAAAATTACGATTGGGAAAACACACTAAAAATCAATTACGGCAAAACCAAAGTTGGTGATGCCGCTTCCAAAAAATCAACCGACGAATTGAATGTCAGTAGCGTTTACACCTACAAAATGGGCATTTATGTTAATCCCTTTGTTTCCTTTTCGGGTTTGACCCAATTTACCAAGGGCTACAAATACGAAGCGGACACATCGTATGCCATTTCCGAATTTTTAGATCCCGGTTATTTCATGCAAACCCTGGGTATCGGATACGCTCCCAACAATCACATCAAAACCCGTCTGGGTGCGGCCTTTAAAGAGACCATGGCCGATAAATACGCAAACCTGTACAGCAAGGGCAAAAAATTTCGTGTGGAATATGGTGCAAATTCCGTTACGGAACTTAATTTCAAATTGGCCCAGAATATTTTGTACACTGGAAAACTCCAACTCTTTTCCAACTTAAAAGCGTTCAACCAAATCGATGTCAATTGGGATAATATGCTGGCTTCCAAGATTAGCAAATACATTTCGGTCAATTTTAATGTCAAGCTGTTCTACGACCGCGATGTGAGCCCCAAACGCCAATTACAAGAGGTTTTGGCGGTCGGCTTGACCTACAATTTTTTCTAAACGAAAATCCATCCCGGAACAGGCCGCGGTTCGTAAACCACCGCGGCTTTTTCTTTTTCCCCGAAACGACTGTTTACATCTGGAAACATTTCTTCTAAAAAGGCATCTAAAATTTTGAAAGTTCCCATTTTATTTGTAAAATTTAGGTGTGTAAAATGCCTGCATTTTAATTTTTCAAGGGGGGCGATCATCATGGCTGCGAAATCTGCGGAAAAAACGGTACGCGAACTTTTGGAAATGGCCGATATCGCCATAAACGGTTCCCGACCGTTCGACATTCAAGTGCACAACCCGGATTTGTACGAACGCGTATTGAGTGATCAGGCCCTGGGCCTGGGCGAATCGTACATGGACGGTTGGTGGGATTGTGAAGCCTTAGACCAATTTTTCGATCGTATTTTGCGTGCCCGATTGGATGAGAAGGTAAAAGGGAATTTGAAGATAGCCTGGAACGTTTTAAAATCAAAGCTCATCAATCGGCAATCGAAACGGCGGGCTTTCGAAGTGGGGCGCCAGCATTACGATGTGGGAAACGACCTGTACGTGCGCATGCTGGACAAACGCTTAAACTACACATGCGCCTATTGGAAAAATGCCCAAAATCTGGATGAAGCGCAGGAAGCCAAGCTGGAGTTGGTTTGCAAAAAGATCGGTTTGCAACCGGGCATGACGGTTTTGGAATTGGGTTGCGGTTGGGGTGCCTTTGCTATTTACGCCGCGGAAAAATACGGTGCGCATGTTACCGGAGTAACCGTTTCCAAAGAGCAGGTGGAGTTAGGTCAAAAAATGGCCAAAGGCTTACCTGTGGAATTGAAATTGATGGATTACCGTGATGTCAGCGGCAAATACGACCGTGTAATTTCCATCGGCATAATGGAACATGTGGGCTATAAGAATTATCGCACGTATATGGAGGTGGTGGATCGTACCTTAAAAGACGACGGCATTGCCTTTTTCCACACCATTGGTAGCAATCGCAGCGTGACCCACGTAAATGCCTGGACGGACAAATACATTTTTCCCAACGGTATGTTGCCTTCCATTGCGCAACTGGGCAAGGCCATGGAAGGATTGTTTGTAATGGAAGACTGGCACAATTTCGGTCCCCATTACGATCCCACATTAATGGCCTGGCATCGCAATTTTGAAAAGGCCTGGCCGGAATTGAAAGATAAATACGGAGAGCGTTTCCGGCGCATGTGGAATTATTATTTACTCAGTTCGGCCGGCGGTTTCAGGTCGCGGCAAACCCAACTGTGGCAGGTCGTTATGACCAAACCCGGTCATGAACAACCCGAATGTCGCTTTAGTTAATATCGAAATTACGGATAATCTTTATGTCCAAATTGCGAACAGCTTTGGTTTTAATCATCAGCTTCTTTCTATTTGGCTGCGCTACGGCCAATCGCAGTGCGCGTAAAATTGAGCCGGGTACGGTAACGCTCAGTTACATTCCTTTACTTTCGGCATCCGCACGGGTGGCCTTAAGCAAACATGTGGAAAGCCGGCTTTCCGTCTGGGTGGACCGGCCGGTTTTTGATGTGTTTGTGCGCACCGCCGATGATCAACGTTTGTTGAATTTTGGCGCTGCGCTGGGAACCGTTTTGCCTGTAATCGGTGCTGCACAGAGTAAAAAAACATATTACTTCGCTTCGTTTACCGTTAGCAATCGGTTTGGCAAACGCTTTTTCCCCTATTTAACATACAGCTATTTTTCGGATTTCAAACAGAATAAAAACAACATGCACGAATTGGCTTTGGGTTGCGAAACGATTGTTTATCAATTTGAAGAATCGAGTAATGCCATTATCGTAACGCCCGAGGTAACGTTGCTACCGACCTTGGATATTTATCCTTTCAATACGAAATTCGGCGGTACTCTGGGTATCGGGTTTTCTTTTAAATTGTGATTTTCATTAGTGCGGGATAAACAAATGATCGAATACGAAATTATTATCGTTGGTGGTGGTCCGGCCGGAGCCAGTGCAGCCTGGAAATTGAAACAAGCCGGACGCCAGGTGTTAATTCTGGATAAGCACTCCTTCCCGCGCCTTAAATTATGCGCCGGCTGGATTACGCCCCGTGTGTGGCACTATCTGCAAACCAAACCGCAGGATTACCCGCACGGTATCATTAAGTTGAATGCTTTGCATTACCATATTCGCGATCGCCATATTCCCCTGCCCACCCGTCAATATTCCATTCGCCGTACGGAATTTGATCACTGGCTGCTGCAACGTTCCGCTGCCGATTTTAAACAGCATCGGGTACAACATATTCGGCGTGAAAACGGAAGTTTTATCATTGACGAACAATTTCGCTGCACCTACCTGATCGGGGCCGGTGGCACCAACTGTCCGGTGTACCGCACCTTTTTTGAGAAGGAAAATGTACGGGATCCTTTCAAACGTATTACGGCCATGGAATTGGAATTTCAAACAACCTATCACGACCCCAAATGCTATTTATGGTTTTTCGATCACGATTTGTCGGGCTATTCCTGGTACGTGCCCAAAGGCGGCGGTTATTTGAACATCGGCATCGGGGGACGCTTTGCCGATTTGAAAGTAAAAGGGCAAACCATTCAACAGCATTGGCAATGGTTTGTCCAGAAGTTAAAAATAAAGGGACTGGTGCAAACGGTTCCGGATAAAGTACCCGGTTACAACTACTATTTGCATGATGATCAGCACATTGTGCAAAAGGGCAATGTCTTTTTGGTAGGCGATGCCGCCGGTGTGGCCACGTTGGATATGGGAGAGGGAATCGGCCCGGCCATACAGAGCGGCTTGCTAGCCGCTCGGGCCATTGTAACCGGCCGGCCCTATTCCATTAAACAGGTGCACAAATACAGTTTCCCCGATCTCCTCTTCCCTTGGCGCTTCGTCTTTTAATGCGTAAAGTCTCTGCCTCCGAAAAACGCACTCATCGTCTCGCAACTTACAAAACGAATGCGGGGAATAGCTATTCCCCGCATTTGGCAAATGGGCACTTTTTTCACACACATTTCATTATTTCAGCGTCTTGTCCGGATAGGGTGGCGGTGGCGGAATAACCACCGGCTTTTCTTTGATTTTCTTCTTTAGATAGCGAATAGCCGCTTCCAATTGTGCATCTTTGCCTAAAAACGTAGCATGCGGCAAATTGTCCACCACAATGTCGGGATCCACACCGTGCCCTTCAATCAACCACTTCCCCTCCGGACCGTACACACCCGTTTCGGCCGCAGAGGCAATACCCATATCCACCAGGCGATTGCTAAAGGAAAGCCAAATTTCACCGCCCCAGGTGCGCATTCCGATTACTTTCCCCAATCCCAAACGACGAAAACCTTCGGAAAAAGCTTCGCCGTCCGAAGCCGTGAATTGATCGCATAAAACAACCATGTGTCCCGGAAAAGCATACTGCATATTCCAGGTTGGTTTGCCCACACGCGGTTTCCAATAAAACCAAATTTTACGTAACAGTTTCTCCAGAATCCAACTGTCGATGTTCCCGCCCCGGTTGTGGCGCACATCGATGATCAGTCCCTGACGATTGAAAACCGGATAAAAGTTCTCCAGCCATTCCCGATAATCACCGCCTCCCATCGCTCGCAAATGAACATAGCCCAGAGCACCCTTTCCTTCCTTTTCCACCAAAAGACGCCGCGTGTATTCCCATTCGGCATAGCGCAGGTTACTTTCCTGACGCGCATTCATGGGTTTTACGATTTTTTGATAGGTTTTCTTTTGCTTATCGGAATACAAAGTCAGTAACACTTGTTTTCCGGCCTGATTTTTTAACAACAGGGCAATATCATCCACAGAAAGGCTCGGCACACCGTTTACCGCACGAATAATATCTCCTTCGGGAATATCGACTTCCGGTTTGGCCAAAGGTGAAAGACGTTCCGGAAAATTCGGATCGGATCGGTAAATATGAACAATGCGATAGCCTTTTTGCGCCGGATCCCGTTTCAATACGGCCCCCAAAAAGCCCTGATCAATTTTAACGTCGCTGCGTCGTACGTCACCACCCACCACAAAAGTGTGTAACGCCGAAAGTTCGGAAACCATCTGTCCGATCAAATCATTCAACTCGTCCCGGTCGGTCACCCGATCCACATAGGGCAAATACTTATGCAAAACCGCCTGGTAATTCAAACCGTGCAAATGCGGATCGTAAAAATAATCGCGTTCCATGCGCCAGGCATCAATTAACATTTGGCGCCATTCCTTTTGAGGCTGCAAAGCATACGTCCAACCCTTTAGCGATACTTTGTATTTTTGCAATTTGGACGGTGGGGCGTCATTGGCTGCAATAACGTAAAAATCATCATTGCGGCGCACCAGCAATTTTTTCCCATCGGCCGAAAGCTCGAAACCACGCACATTATCCAACAATTTTTTAGCTTGGATATCTTTATTCTGAATTTTCAAGGCTTTTAAAATCCGTTTACTACGCGCTCCGCTTTCAAATTCCGTCCAAAACAAATAGCTCTTGTTAGCCGCCAAATCGGCATAGTTGGCCGCCGGAACAGGTACCGGAAGTACCCGTTCCTGAATTCCATTAAAATCGATTTTCACCTGAACCTTATTCTTGCCCTTTTTCTCTTTTTTCTTCTTTTCCGTTTTATCGCTATTTTCCTTTTTTTGAGCACGCGTTAATTCGTCGTCCGGCAAAAACGGCGAACGCAAGCCGGGCTGCAAAGCTACCATGTAAATTTTGGTCACTTTGTCTAAAAACGGTTCGGGTTGATAGTCACCCCAGGGACTGGGAACAACGGTGTGTAAATTGCGTTGCGAAAGGAAATACAGCCATTTACCATCTGCGCTCCAAACGGGCCGATAGCTGTTTACCCGATCATCCGTTAAGGTGTGGATTTTAGCAGATTGGCTGTCGTAAATTTTGATTTGTGAAAACAAATTGTCGGCAATCGCTGTGTAAGCCAAATACCGACTATCGGGTGACCAGGCCAAATTGTAAAAATTGTCCCGATCCGAAGTGGCGATCACTTTTGCTTTGCGGGTTTTGAAATCATAAATCCACAAACGATAATTTTTATCGGTAAATGCAAATTTCTTTCCGTCCGGCGCCGGTACCCCTTGGTAACGTAAAACATGCGCATCATGGGTTAACGCCTCGTCTTTCCCAACTCCGTTGGCCGGCAGAAGATGAAACTCAAATTCTCCGCTTTGGTCGGAAAGCACAAGCAAATGACGCCCGTCCGGCATAAAACGTGCCTGCCGAAAGCGCACACCGTCTTGCCGCGTCACGCGTACCAGACGACCCTTTTCAGCCGGGACGACAAATACCTGTCCTCGCGCCGTTAATGCCACGGAAACACCATCGGGTGAAATATGCGCGGCCGTTAAATACTTCATGGGCTTTTTAACCCATTTCTCGTGCATCTGATCAAAATCGGAAGTCAAGCGAATGTCCAGCTTCCGATCCTTTCCCGTCGTGATATCATACACGTACAAGTCGGCTAATAATTGGTACACGATCCGCCCCTTGCTTAACGAGGCACTTCCCATATCCAAACCCTTATGAAACGTGTGCTGCTTTAAATCCGTCCCGTCTTCCTTCATCGACCAGATATTCATGGTTCCGTCACGGTCGCTTAGAAAATAGACGCGCCCCTCCCAAAGCATAGGATTTTTACTGGTACCGGGATAATTGGTCGTTAACGGCACGGCCTCGGCTGCCCCGAAAGTGTACCGCCAGATATTCTGGGCCGTTCCCCCCTTGTAACGCTTGGTATGACTACCCTGAAAAGGAAGCCGGGTAAAAAACAAAGTTTTGCCCCGCGCATCAAATACGCCTTCGCTGGCCTGGGCCAGGGGAACCCGTTCCTTTTGCCGGGTCTTTACGTCCACGGTAACCAACTGCACATCCGGTAAGGTGGAATAACGACTGGTACTGTAAAGAACTTTTCCGTCCGGTGTCCAGCCGACAACAGTAGCCCGGTGCCCCTCGAACGTAAGTCGTCTCGGAATACCTCCCTGCACGGGCATAACGTACACTTCCGTCGGACCTTCGTATTGTCCGGAAAAAGCCAGTGTCTTGCCGTCGGGAGAAAAAGCGGCATGGGCTTCAACCCCGTGATCGGTTGTCAGTCGGCGTGCCGTTCCGCCGTTAATCGAAACCGTCCACAAATCCCCCTCTGCCGTAAAAACGATTGTACTATCATAAACGGCAGGAAAGCGGTAGTAACCGTAATTGCCCGAAGCGAATAAAAATAGAGGCAATAGCAAAAACAAGCACAATTTTCGCATGATTCACTCCCTGTTTTTTTAAAGAAAACACATTTAATCACAATTCATCTTTTTCAATTGCAACAAACAGCACCCGGAAGCGCATACGCAGAAAATCAAAATTTGTTACGAAAAATTTTCTAACCTATCCCAGTAACTTCCGTTTAACGATTTAGCCCAATTTTTCAACCGAAATTAAATACCATATCCTGAAAGAGTCCATCCAAACCAGAACAATTTTTTTCGCAGGCACCCGTTAAGAACAAAAGAAGTTCAGAACTTCCCTTTTGCTCCGTTTGTCTTATTTTAGGCAAGAAAATTATCACGAGCAAAAGAAAAATCGTGCTTTTTCCCCCTTCAGTCTCGACCTGAATACCGGTCCCTGTTGTTCTTTTCCCTAACCTAACAAAGCCCGAGCCAAAAAATTTTCAATGAGCACTAAAAAATATTTAACAAAAAATATGACAGAAAATGTCAATAATCAGGCCTGTTCTCCATTTTCAATTCGACTATTGATGAATTGAAAATCCGGCCACCGACGGATCGAAGATCAGGCTTTTGACTGATTGTAAATCCGGCTATTGACGGATTGAGAACCCGGCTTCCGACGGGCCAGTTCCCAATTCCCAATTCCCAGTTCCC
>CAZHIZ010000003.1:34978-42913 GCA_964532875.1 uncultured Caldithrix sp.
GATTGAGAACCCGGCTTCCGACGGGCCAGTTCCCAATTCCCAATTCCCAGTTCCCAATTCCTAACGTATCGAAGATAGAAAAAAGGAAGGAAAACCAAGAATTGGAATTCGTTATTGTTCATTATTTCACAAATAAATTTGAATTTTTACTGAATTTCATTTAGATTTTAATCGAAATGTAAAACAGAAACGAACGATTCCATGCACGAGATGACCATTGCCGTCAACATCGTTGATATTGCTCTGCAAACGGCACGGGCGGCCGATGCGCAGAAAATAAACACAGTGACTGTCGAAGTAGGCGCCCTTTCCGGTGTAGAACCGGAAGCTTTGGAATTTTGTTTTAGCGAAGCCTGTCGCGGAACGGCAGCTCAGAATGCCAAACTGGAACTGATTTTAATTCCCGCGAAAGCTCATTGTTCCCACTGCGGGAACACGTTCGAGACCAATCACTTTTTAAACCTGTGTCCCCAATGCGGACAGGAAGTGATTGCCAGCGGAGGTCAGGAATTAAAAGTGAAAACCATCAATGTGGATTAAATCAGGGAGAATCCGAATATGTGCGATACATGCGGTTGCGGAAGCAATGAGACCCAGGTAACCTTTCAAAAACCCGGAGAAAAAAGCCACACCCACCTTAATGCCCATGAACATCACCATCATGAGCATCATCATGATGAAAATCATGAGCACCATCATTCGCACCATGATCACGGACGCCTCATTGAGGTGGAAACCGGAGTACTGCAAAAAAACGATTTGTTAGCCGAGAGAAACCGGGGATTTTTTGAGGCCTTAAACATTTTGGCCTTAAACTTGGTCAGCTCGCCGGGATCCGGCAAAACAACACTCCTGGAAAAAACCATTGCTCAGTTGAAAGATACATTAAATTTTTACGTCATTGAAGGCGATCAGCAGACCCTGCGCGATGCCGAACGAATCGATGCGCTCGGTGCACCGGTTATTCAAATCAATACCGGTAACGGTTGTCATCTCGATGCCCAAATGGTCAACAAAGCAGTCAAAGAACTTAATCCCCGGCCCCATTCTGTTTTAATGATCGAAAATGTAGGAAATTTGGTCTGCCCTTCCCTATTCGATTTGGGCGAAGCACATAAAGTGGTTATTATTTCGGTTACCGAAGGGGATGACAAGCCGTTGAAATATCCGACCATGTTTCAACGTTCGGATATTTGCGTTATTAATAAGATTGATTTACTGCCTTATGTGGATTTTGATTTGCAAATGTGTAAAGATTATGCCTGCCAGGTAAATCCAAAGCTCCGATTTTTTGAACTATCGGCACGCAACGGCGAGGGCATGGAACCTTGGCTGAATTGGTTAAAAGAACAAGTTACGTCATAATATGGTTAAAAGGCAACGCATCGAAATAAACGGCATTGTTCAGGGCGTTGGTTTTCGGCCTTTTGTGTTTAATTTAGCCCGCAAGTTAAAGATTTCGGGTTTTGTTCGCAATACATCCCAAGGTGTCTACATCGAAGCTCAGGCAAGCGAAGACACCTTGCAGTTCTTCATTCGCGCTCTGCAAAGAGAAAAACCGCCTCTGGCCGAAATTATTTCCCTGCGCCAAACGGAAATATCTCCCAACGGCGATCGTGATTTTCGTATCGTCTCCTCCACCGATTCTTCCCTTGCAGAAACCTTGATTGCCCCGGACATGGCCATTTGTGATGATTGCCTGCGTGAATTACGCGATCCTTCCGATCGCCGTTACCGCTATCCTTTCATCAATTGCACCAATTGCGGCCCCCGTTTCACCATAATCCGTAAAATCCCCTACGATCGTCCCAATACCAGCATGGCAGCTTTTACCATGTGTGCGCAATGCCGCTCGGAATACGAAAATCCGGTGGATCGTCGTTTTCATGCCCAGCCCAATGCCTGTCCTCAATGCGGGCCTCACGTCTGGTTGGAAGCGCCGGGCCGGAAAAAAATTTCAGCAGCCAAAAACGAGGCCTTTCAGGAAACGATTCGGGCCCTATTACATGGCCGAATTGTGGCCATCAAGGGGTTAGGGGGATTTCACCTTGCCGCGGACGCCACAAACGAACAGGCCGTACAACGTTTGCGTTTACGTAAAAATCGCGAAGAAAAACCCCTGGCTATCATGGTACCCGACGTGGAAAGCGTACGCCACCTGTGCATTCTTTCCCACAAAGAACAATCGCTGCTCACTTCTGCCCAACGTCCCATTATCTTGCTCAGGCAAAAAAAAGGCAATCCCATCGCCCGGGCCGTCGCTCCGGGAAACCGGCGCCTGGGAATCATGCTGCCTTACACCCCTTTGCATTACATCCTTTTTGATCTTTTACAAGAACATTTACCTGAAAATGGTTTCCCTGCACTGGTCATGACCTCGGCCAATCGATCGGAAGAACCGATCGTTATTTCCAACGAAGAAGCGCGCAGCCGTTTGGCCGATATTGCCGACTTTTTATTACTACACAATCGGGACATATTAGTTCGCACCGACGATTCGGTAATCGCGCAATTTAAAGATCAAACCGTTTTCTTCCGCCGCAGCCGCGGCTACGTCCCCCGTCCCGTCTTTTTAGCGAATTCCGGCCCGTCTGTTTTAGCCGTGGGCGGCCAATTAAAAAACACCGTTTGTTTAACAAAGGGAAACCGCGCCTTTTTAAGCCAACATATTGGCGATTTGGAAAATGTACGTGCGTACGATTTCTTTGAAAAAACGATTGAACATTTGCAAAACATTTTACGCATCCATCCCCGTGCCGTGATTTGCGATTTGCATCCCCAATACTTTTCAACCCAATGGGCCAAAGCACAAAATCATTTACCGATCATTCAGGTACAGCACCATCACGCTCACCTGGCCGCCGTTTTAGCCGAATGGCAATGGGATGATCCGGTGATTGGCCTTATCCTGGATGGCACCGGCTACGGATACGACGGTACCGTTTGGGGTGGTGAGGTATTAATTGGTGATTTTACCGAGGTACGCCGCGTTGCCTATTTTGAACCCATGCCGTTGCCCGGCGGCGAAGCGGCCATTAAACAACCCTGGCGCACGGGGCTCGCTTATTTGTACCGAACATTCGGAAAAGATCTGCCTGCCCTACCCTTCTTACAGGCTAAACCCGTTCAAACGATTTTAACCATGATTGACAATAAACTGAACTGTCCGCTAACCAGTAGTTGCGGACGCCTCTTCGATGCCGCCGCAGTCATCAGCGGCGGCCGCGAAACCATTCATTACGAAGCCCAGGCGGCCATCGAATTGATGCAAGCGGTCGGCGATCAATCTCTCCCACCGCCGTACGAAGTACGCGCTGCCGTGCCGCAAATCCCGCTTAAGCCCATTATTCGCGCCCTTACGGAAGAAGCCTTGAAGGGCATCTCGTTCGACCGATTAGCCGGCCGGTTTCACCAAACGCTGATCCAGCTTTTTACCGAAACCGTACAACATATTTCCGAAATCAGCGGAATCAAAACCGTGGCTTTAAGCGGCGGCGTTTTTCAAAATGAAATTTTACTGCTTGGTGTGCTGCAGGCCTTACAGCGTCGAGGCTTTCGCGTGTTGACCCATCGTCGCGTTCCGCCTAACGACGGGGGTATTTCTCTGGGGCAGGCGGCTATTGGTCAAAGGTTATTAAAACAGGGCCAGGCGGAAGTACACTTCGCAGAAGAATGAAATTGATTTAAAGATTAGCAAAACGAACTTAGGAGACAACAAAATATGTGTTTAGCCATCCCCGGCAAAGTGATTGAGATTTACGAGGAAGGTGGACTTCCCATGGGCAAAATCGATTACAGCGGAACCGTAAACAAAGCCTGTTTGGCTTATGTCCCGGAAGTCCGTCTGGGACAATATGTTATTGTGCATGCCGGATTTGCCATTCAAATTTTGGATGAAGACGAAGCGGAGGCTGTTTTTGAAGCCTTCGATGATGTAACCGATCACCTGTCCAAAGAAGGTTACACGATCGAAAATGAGCCCCTGTCCCAAAAAAAGAAAGGACAAAAGCCTTAATGTTGTTTCCAACGCCTTGTCATCGATTGCTCACAAACCGTGGAGGAATCCTTTGAAATTTATTGACGAATACCGTGACCCCAAGATGGTTCGTCGCTTGCTGGAAGAAATCAAAAAGACGGTCACACGCCCCTGGGTCATCATGGAAATTTGCGGAGGGCAAACCCATTCCATCTTAAAAAACGGCATCGATCGCATGCTGCCCCGAACAATCGAATTGGTTCACGGCCCGGGATGCCCGGTTTGTGTGACACCTTTGGAGCTGATCGATCAGGCCATTGCTATCGCCAAACAGGAAAACGTCATTTTTACATCTTTCGGCGATATGCTGCGCGTTCCCGGGAGTCATAGCGACCTGTTCCAGGCACGCTCCGAGGGGGCTGACGTGCGCATGGTGTATTCCCCTTTGGAAGCGTTGCAACTGGCCCGCCGCCATCCGGACAAGGAGGTGGTATTTTTTGCCGTGGGATTCGAAACCACCGCCCCGGGTAACGCCATGGCCGTATTTCAGGCACACCAGGAAGGATTATCTAATTTCTCCGAATTGGTCAGCCATGTTTTGGTACCCCCTGCCATGAAGGCGCTGCTGCAAAGTCCGGATAATCGGGTTAATGCCTATCTGGCGGCCGGGCATGTGTGTGCCGTAATGGGCTGGTGGGAATACGAACCCATCGCCGAGACATTTAAAGTGCCGATCGTGCCTACAGGATTTGAGCCGGTGGACATTCTAAAGGGCATTTTGGCCGCTGTCCGCCAATTGGAAAAAGGCCAACATTATGTGGAAAATCAATATGGCCGTGCGGTCACTCGTCTGGGAAATCAGGCGGCTCAAAAAATTATTAACGAAGTTTTTGAAATAACCGATCGCAAATGGCGCGGCATCGGAACGATTCCGCAAAGCGGTTTAAAACTGCGCGCAAAATACAAGGATTATGACGCTGCCTTAAAATTCTCCGTCGGTCATCTGCACACCGAAGAACCGGCCTTATGCATCAGCGGATTAATTTTACAGGGATTGAAAAAGCCGAATGAATGTCCGGCATTTGGCAAACAATGCACACCGCGCACGCCGTTGGGCGCCACCATGGTTTCCAGCGAAGGCGCTTGCGCCGCTTATTACCGTTACCATCGTTTTAAGAACGTGTGAAAGAAATGCGGTCTTAATCACCCAAAATATTCAGGAGAAAACAGGATATGTCTAAACCGGATTTCAAGCAATTTTCCTGTCCGTTACCTAAAACCGATTACACAACCATTCAAATGGCCCATGGCGCCGGAGGGCGCCTTTCGGCAGACCTTATCGACAAAGTTATTATGCCGGTTCTGGGAAACGCCACCTTAAAAAAATTGGAAGATCAGGCGACTCTCACTTTCCCCGCCCGTAATCTGGCCTTTAGTACCGATTCCTTCGTCGTAAGCCCTATTTTCTTCCCGGGCGGCACCATCGGAGAATTGGCTGTCAATGGTACGGTAAACGATCTGGCCATGGCCGGTGCCGATCCGCAAGTTTTGAGTGTGGGCTTCATCATCGAAGAGGGTTTCTCCATTGCCGATTTGCATGAAATTTTACTCAGCATGCGCCGCGCAGCGGATGCAAGCGGCGTACAAATTGTCACGGGCGACACCAAAGTAGTGCCGCGCGGCAACTGTGACAAAATTTTCATCAACACTTCCGGAATAGGAATCATTCCCAAAGGAGTACGCATTAGTGCCCATCAAATTCAACCCGGAGATAAAATTATTCTTTCTGGCAGTATTGCCGATCACGGAATGGCGGTAATGTCCGTACGTGAGGGACTCTCATTCGAATCCGAAATTACCAGCGATACTGCAGCGCTTAACCATTTGGTGCGTCAGATGCTGCGCGTTACCAACGAAATCCATGCCATGCGCGATCCCACACGAGGCGGTTTGGCAACCACATTAAACGAATTGGCCCAGGCCTCTAAAGTCGGTGTACAAATTTGGGAAGAACACATCCCCATTAAGGAAGAGGTAAAAGCAGCCTGTGAAATTTTAGGGATCGATCCTTTGTATGTGGCCAATGAGGGTAAATTGGTTGCCTTTGTACCGGAAAACAAAGCCGAAGCCGTTTTGGAAGCCATGCACCGGCATCCCCTGGGCCGGCAAGCCGCTATCATCGGCCAGGCCCTTGAAGATCATGCCGGTAAAGTGACCATGAAAAACATTTACGGAATCGAACGCATCATCGATATGCCTGTGGGAGAACAATTACCGCGCATTTGTTAAAATGAATTTCGTCGTTCTTTGTTTTTTACCGAATTGAACCGTAAAACGAGAAACAGGATATTATGATATGAGTGTTTTAATCATTTCGGCAGCCAGCATTGCCTTTTTTCACACCTTATTCGGGCCGGATCACTATCTGCCTTTCATCGTCATCGCCAAAGCCAAAAAATGGAGCATGAAACGCACCTTTACGATTACCACTCTTTGCGGCATCGGACACGTCCTCAGCTCCATTGTTTTAGGCACCATCGGGATCTTATTCGGGCTGGCCTTACATCACATTCAAATGATCGAATCGGTGCGCGGAGACATCGCAGCCTATTTGTTGATTGCCTTTGGCCTGGTTTACGGCGTTTGGGGCATACGCAAGGCGCTTAAAAATCAAGCTCACAGCCATTTGCACTTTCACCGGGACGGTCGCTTTCATTTCCATCGCCATACGCACAACGATGAGCATGCCCATATTCATACCGACGAATTAAAATCACTCACCCCTTGGATTCTGTTTATCATTTTCGTCTTCGGGCCCTGCGAACCTTTGATTCCTTTGTTTATGTATCCGGCTGCACAGGGTCAATGGCTTTCACTCATCGTTGTCACTTCCGTTTTTAGCCTGATTACTATCGCCACCATGCTAACCGTCGTCGGACTTTCGGTACGCGGTTTACAATTGCTACCGTTAGCCAAGTTCGAACGCTACATGCATGCTTTGGCCGGTTTTACGATTTTTCTTTCGGGATTAGCTATTGTTTTTCTGGGATTGTAATGGTGCCGCTTATTTTAATCCGCGGCTTTACCAGTAAACCGCCGTGGAACTTATTATTTTGAAAAATCAACTGAACGCGTGGAAACCGTAAAGGTAAATTTGTTAAAGGAAGAAAAAGAGAAAAAGTAAATCGTTATTTTTATTGCCCCGGGGGAAAAAGAAGGGTACATTCAAAAAATTCAAGAAAAATTTCAATGGAACAGCAAATTTTTTAAATTCAAAAAAAACAAAAAGGTGATCCCATGAAACGTTCCTCGGTTTTCTTAATTTTTTTCGTCGTTATTTTTGTTTTGAGTCAGGCCTGTCAAAAAAAGCAGAAATCATCGCAATCCGCACAGGCCCGTAACAAACATCGCGTGATTCTTGTGTTAGCCAGTGACGATTCAACGGCAGGCAGCTCGCAAGGTTGGACGTTAAATACGAACGGAATGGTCATCCGTTGGACGAAACATCTGGGCAGCGGCCTTTTTGACGAAACACCCATCAAAGCGGATTCCTTACAAATACAATCGATCATACGGGATTTACGAGAAACCGGCATTTTGCAACAAAAGCTGCAAGCAAAAAGCAAAAAAATCCATCATTTAATTTACATGGGTGGCAAACAGAACATTCATTTGAGCTGGACAGATGAAGAACGAATCCCCTCTTCGTTCCGAACATGGTACAACCGCACGATGGAGTGGTGCCGGCAATTAAAAAAAGGCCAAAGTAAAAAGTAAAAGATACGCCGGGGGCGGGGATTTGTCCGACAGTAGCCGGATTGGCAATCCGTCGAAGGCCGGATCTTTGATCAGTCAAAAGCCTGATCTTCGATTCGTTAGGGGCCGAATCTGCGCTCCGTCTGTAGCTGGATTTTTAAATTCAGTGGTAGCCGAATCTTCAATATCGCCTTAGGGCAAAG
>CAZHIZ010000003.1:43013-59536 GCA_964532875.1 uncultured Caldithrix sp.
CCAAAACTATTTTTCGGTTTGTGACAAACTATGGATCGTCTCCAACGATCCAAATATTTTTGCAATACTGCGCCGGCTACAATAATGGATCGCCTACGGCGATCGTAGTTTTGACGCTATCTAAAAGAATGGTCAACAGATCGGGCAAATAAGAGGCTGAATTGCCACAAGCTTTCGCTCGTGGACTAAAGAACCTTCAAATAAATATGGGATTTATCCCCAGCAACGCCAGGCCTTGCCAAGCAAGAGTCAATGCGCAATGTTAGCCAATTTATTGCATTTATTTCATTACCTTAATTTCAGATGATCTTTCAGACCGAGCCTGAACGCGGAACATCGTAGATGTTCCATTTTTGTAGCATCAATATTCACCCCATCAAATCCATCTTCGTAGAAGATGAATAATCGGTGCATCAAATGGCCAATAAATTATGACAAGTTACGGCTAATTAAGAGTAATTTATTCGTCGGCAGCCGGAATCCGCCGAAGGCAGGAAATTTGTCCGGCAGTAGCCGGATTGGCAATCCGTCGAAGGCCGGATCTTCGATCAGTCAAAAGCCTGATCTTCGATTCGTTAGGGGCCGGATCTTCGATTCGCCAATCACCGAACCCATTCAACCATTTCCCATTCAATCCTTCAGCCCATTTCATCTTTTTATTTTTTATTTTAGTATTGTCAAAAATTAACTAAGCAAATTATTTACATTGTAAAAATTTTTTTCGTAAATTAGCATTAAATTAACAAGATTGATTTGCCGTAATAGCATTCGTATTTGTATATTTCCGGTCTTGCTGCACACGGCAGCAACGAGGAATAAACAAGGGAAAACAGGGCGGTCTTATATGGCCGTCATTTTTATGGCAAACGAATTTAATAAATAAGCATTGACAAACTTATAGTGAGGTTATCTACATGAAGATGAAACAATTTTTACTGCTGCTCATCCTGATTATCCCGCTATTGGCCGTAGAACTTTTACACGCTACGCCACCTCCGGATAGCGATCAGAATTGCTACCGGTGTCACGGTATGAAAACCCTTGCCTATCGTGATTCGGTAACCAATGCCATCGTCAGTTTGTATGTGGATTCCGTAAAATTCAAACATTCCAATCATGCCGATTTGGGCTGTATCGATTGCCATGATGACGACGGGTTCTTGCAATTTCCGCACACCCAGGAAGCGCGTGAAGAAAAATTACAGTGTACCGATTGTCACGACTCTTTCGATAGCAACTGGGAGCAATTCCAACAAAGTGTTCATTACAAAAAGTTCGGGGATCGCTTTTCCTGTTTTTCCTGCCATGATCCTCATGAATTTAAAGCTTCGTCCGATTCAACCAATCCGAAGGAAATCATTGCTAAAGACAATGCCATCTGCCTAAATTGCCACTCGTCCAGAACCCAATTGGCAAAACTGGATTCCACGGGCGGTTATCACGATTTGATTACGGCGCATCAATGGTTGCCTAAACTTCAATTGCATTGGAAAGCGGTGCGTTGCGTTGAATGCCACACTCCGATCAAAGGCGGGGTTTATTCGCATGACATTCTGCCCAAAGAAAAAGCCGTGAAAAAATGCGAAGAATGCCACAATAGAAACTCGATTCTTTTCACCAAGTTGTATCGTTTCAGGATACGGGAAGCCCGCCAAAAAGAAGGTTTCCTCAAATCATTGGCTCAAAACACGCCTTATGTGGTGGGAATGACACGCGATCCGCGAATCGATCGCTGGAGTATTATTCTGTTTATTTTAACTTTGCTTGGCCTTAGCGCACATGCTCTCGGAAGATGGTTAGCGGGAAGGAGAAAAAGAAAATGAGAAAGGTTTATTTATATCCATTATGGTTACGCATTTGGCACTGGACCAATGCCACCTTATACATTATTTTGATCATTACCGGCTTCAGCATGCATTTTTCCAGTGTTCAACATCCGTTTATTCCTTTTAGAACGGCTCGCATCATTCACAATATTTCCGGTGTTCTTCTTGTTTTCATGTACTTGGATTTCCTGATCAATAACCTCTTTTCCTGGAACGGGAAATATTATGTGATCCATTTTAAAGGATTACTCAATCGCATCTATTTGCAAACCCGTTACTATCTGTTCGGTATTTTCAAAGGCGAACCCCATCCCTTTGAATCCGATGAAAAAAGCAAATTCAACCCATTGCAACAATTAACTTACGTGACTATTATGTTCGTTTTTATGCCCATTTTGCTGGTTACCGGTTTGATGCTATTGTTTCCGGAATACGCCCCGCAAACCATCTTCGGTGTCGGTGGACTTTGGCCCGTTGCCATTACGCACTACGCAACCGCCTATTTTCTGACGCTCTTCACCATCGGGCATATTTATTTAGGAACAACCGGTCATACCATCACCAGCAATTACAAAACAATGATCACCGGATACCATGTCATCATGCACGAAG
This sequence comes from uncultured Caldithrix sp., assembly GCA_964532875.1. Taxonomy (GTDB): domain Bacteria; phylum Calditrichota; class Calditrichia; order Calditrichales; family Calditrichaceae; genus Caldithrix. The sequence goes on from CAZHIZ010000003.1 coordinate 45,452, forward strand.
AACCTACTACTACGGAGGATCATAAAAATGAAAAATAAATTGCGCAGCATCATACAATATCTTACGCAAAAAAGGATTTTAATCCCCATCGGTATTATGATCCTGCTTTACGTATTAATCAGCTTACTCTGGGAGCCCGTATTTGAAGCTTACACCGGTTTATCCAACGGTAAGCTTACTTACGATAGCAGCAAGAAACTAACCGATTACGAATTCGAAGCCGTGGCTCGAGAAATCATTCGAGAAGAACGTCTGAAAAAGGCCGAAGAAATTACTAAAGACGTAAAAAATAACTTTACACGCAAAATTCGCATCAACATGTTGATGAACACGCCTTCGTTTATCAACAATACCAAATACAAACATATTAAGTATTTTCGAGATGCCGGTATTCGCCAATACAAAGGTCCGGAAACATGTACCCGCTGTCATAAAACCATGACTGTGCATTTGCCCGACGGTACGACCAAAACGGTCAATACCATGGACGACGTAATGAGCTCCATTCACTTTTTATTTTTACGAAAAAGTAAAGGTTTTACCACTTACGGTTTTAACGGTAAACAGGTAAACGGAGAGGGAACGCGTCCCATTCCCGTAGGCAAAATCGATCGTGCATGCGGAATCCCGGGCAGCTTTTCCTGGACGGGCTGGGCGGCTTTAATTAAAACAAAACCGGCCCATGCCAAAGGAAAAACCGTTATTCGCAGCGAGGGTTGCGGCGGCTGCCATATCGGCGGCAACTATCAACCGCCGACAGAAGCCATGTTGCCGGGCGGTAAAATTCCTAAGGAAGCGCAACGCGGAATCGACTGTTTGATTTGCCACTCCCAGACCTACAACATGAATTATCGCTATGTGATCAAAGATAAAAAGGGCTTGCGTTGGAATCAGGATCGCACGATGCGTGCGGCTATGGCCGTTACCAAGCCCACGGCATTTAACTGTTTAACCTGCCATCAACACGATTTGGGCGGTGATGTCTATAAATATAATTTAGCATCTAAAGAACTGGGTTTTAAAAACCAGCGGTTGTTGCATGAAGGTACCAAACGCGGCACACCGTTTAGTCCCAAGGATGATGTCCATGCCCGCGCCGGAATGATTTGTACCGATTGCCATGTACCGGAAGGTCATAAAATACCGCGGGGCGCCAAAGGAGTCGATTTGGTTTCCAACGATTTGCCCGGCAAAAAAGTAGCTTGTGAAAATTGCCATACATCCGCTCCACACACGGTTTCCAAATACAGCGCCATCCTGAACGGTCATGTTGCGCGCATTGCCTGTGAAACCTGTCATATTACACACCTACAAAAAGAAAACGTCGTGTTACGCGACTGGGTACACCCTACTTGGAATGCAAAGGAAGGCATTTATATTCCAACCGATATCTACCGATCCGGTGAAACCAACAAAGGCTTTATTTTCCTTTGGTTCAATGGCAAAGGTTCTTTTTTAGCCAACGCCCTGGGCGACAATCCGTCCAATCCCGGCCATTATCATCCGTTCGATAACCAAATGGCTAAAATCACCGATCCGGAGATCATCGAGGCCGTACGGAAAGCGGCAATAGAACTGAAGAAAAAATACAAAGATATCAATGTCGAAGAATACGTGCGCTTAGCGACCAATCCGGTCTTGCAGCTTTCACCCGAAATGCGTAAAAAACGCGATGAAATGATCCGCCGTAATCTGGTGCCCATCATGCAATCCGGAGAAAGCAAGATTTACCCCTTCAAATTGTTCAATGCATTAATGTACGAAGACATGAACAATCAGGGACCCTTCGGAGCGATGATTTTACCGTTTGACTATGCCAGTTATTATGAAACGGGTAATGCCCGTCTTTCCGTACTGACCGCCTTAAAAGTACCGATTATGAAACGCATGTATGAACTGCCCTTTAAAGAATTCATGATGGACGATTACATGCACTATTTCGGTGTGGACGAATGGCACACGATTTATCCCGTAAAAAACGGAAAGTTACATAATGTCGAAGCACATTGGATGCGCCAGATGGGTACGTTAATGATCAATCACGGTATCGTTAAGAAAGGCCGGACCTGTACGGAATGCCACAATCCGCACGGTATTCTCGACTTTAAAGCATTGGGCTATTCGCCGGAACGGATTCAAGAGTTAATTAATTTACCCGAATTAAAGAAGATTAATCAGAACTAAAAAATCAAAAGCCCCGAAGTTTCGGGGCTTTTTTAATTTCAGTACTCTCTCAATACCTTTTGTTCAAATCATTTTCAGCTGATTCAGCTTCTAACTTTTTATCAAAAAAAGTATTTTCGGCTATCTTTTCAATCGTCCGGATGTTCGAACAATAGAACTCCGATAAAACCGTAAATTCCCGTTACTAAAATCAGCAACAGATCCAGCCAATGATGCCCTTTTAATTTGCGCTTAAAAACGACAAAAAATGATAAGATAGCCAGAAAAATATTCAAATACAGGACCTTCCAGCTAAATGCCGAAAGATTAAGATTGATAAAATAGCTTTTGGAAGTTTTAAGCACCAGTTCGAAAGGAAAAATATAAGCACTCAAAATACCGGCCGTGCTTTCATATTTGGTTGGCCACGTTTCACGATAGGTTTTTAGTAGCTCGTATTTCCGGTTCAGTAAATAGGCCTTTAAATGGCCGGATGAACGAATGGTGATTAAACGATAAAAAAGGTTGCCCATAAATATGATATCGTCTTCTTGCCGATCATACGAATCGACCGGCAATTCTTGCAGGCGTTCGGGATTTAACATGACCATGAATAATCGATTATCTTCCGAAATGGCAATACCGCAAAATTCCCGTAGTTCCTTTTCCTTAACACTAATCCAATTAATTTTCACATCTTGCGGGATGTGCATGTTTTTGCAATAGGGTTTACCGTTGATCTTTTTTACGTGAAAAAGCTGCCAGTCGTTATCCAGAATAAAATATCCCGCATCATACGGTTTGCGCGTGGTTGGATTGCCGAAAACTTTTCTGGCCGGAAAGCGGAATCCTTCCCGTAGCAAGGCGGAGGTAAAGGCCTGAGTTAGAGAGTCGCTAAGCCTATTGGTTCTACTGTCGATAAACTCCATGCAATCGGTCAGACGAAAATATTCATCCGGCAAACCAAGCCGTAAGCGCGGCGGATTGGATTCGAACAAGGGATACAAGGGAATTTGCGGAGGATTAACGTCTTTAGGAATAATACGCATCGAAACATTGTTGCGACGCACTTCGTTCAGGGTAATCGGTTGTCCCAAAAGGGAATCCGGCATTTCGTCCCGCGCGGCTAAAATACGAAAATTCAACAGGGGAAGTAAATGATCCGCTTGCATTCTGCTGTAATTATTCCCGTCTTCGTCCGTGTAATAATATTTGCCCTTACCGATATGTCCGATCATAAATTTTTGCAGTACCGGGCTATAAAACACCATGGGCGGAATAATCCGCGGTTCAAAGCTCACCCAATACAATTGAGGCAGATAAACAGCAGCGACAAAAATGGTAATGACTATTAGAAAGATGCGACTCAAACGTACAATCATTTCATCACTCCTTTCTTAAATCGATAGCCCGTGTACAAGATAGCGATACTCCACAATACGGAAAAAATGAAAAAATAACCGATGGAATAGCGATAAATCTCGTACGTGGAGGAATACAATAGAGTTTGTACAAACAGAGCCGCAATAATAATGATGATGATGCGTTTTAACCAAATACGTTCGACAAAAATAGCGCTTGTTGCCCAATACACAACAAATCCGGCCAAGAACCAGGGGGCTAATGTAACCCAAACAGCCTTCACCAATTGGAAGGGAAAGAAATAGGCGACCAATAAAGAAAACAATAGGTACGTACTCAAAAATAACAGGAACAACATCACGGTTCCGTAGCCTACCATGTATAATAATATGGCATTTTCTTTCATCGGTAAATGCAGGGTCAGTTTCAAGCGGTCCGAATTGATTTCGGGCATGAATTGTGTAAAACCGATAACCAGACCGATAAGAGACGGTAAATAAACAAAATTCTGAAAAAACATGCCCCCCATTACAATAACCTGGTACCAAAACGCATTGGCCTGTAAAATACGAATGTAATAGGATAAATTCAGGCCAATCTTTATTAAAATCAAAAACGTTAAAAGAGCCATTGCCCAATAGGCCCATTTTATTTTTAACCATTCTTTAAAAAATAGCGCTCTAACCATAGCATGCTCCTAATATTTTCCGGTTAAGCCGATAAATGCATCTTCCAAGCTCATGGGAACCTGCTTAATCTCCGAATAGGGAATCTTCAAAGCCTTAAGATGATTCTCCACTTCCTGTTGCGATTTAAATGAATACACGGTTAATGTATCACGCAATCGTTCGAAGTTGGAAATAACATCATCCTTCTGTAGTCCGATTGGCGCATTTTCGGGTACCTTCATCACGAATTGTTTAAAATTGGCTTTGAATTCCTTTACGGTTGTCGAAAGCAATACGCTGCGATAATCAAGGATGACAATATCTTCTACTAAATTTTCCAGATCCTGAATAATATGGGAAGTGATAAAGATGGTTTTATTGTTTTCTCTGGCATAGGCACCGAGATAATCCAAAAACAAACGTCGATAACCGGCATCGAGCCCCATGGAATAATCGTCCAGTATCATTAAATCGGGATTCTGGGCCAGAATAAGTCCCAGAGCAACTTGTGAGCGCTGCCCGCAGGACATGGTGGCAATTTTTTGATCCGCGTCCACTTCTAATTTTTCCATCAGATCGTAATAGGCTTCTTTTTTCCATTTGGGATAAAAGGAAGAATAAAATCGTTCGATCTGGGTAATGGTCATGAAATTATATTGAATATGCCCTTCCATCAAAAAACCGATTCGTTCTTTGGTACGCGGAGAAATATGCTGAGAATCTTCACCGAAAATATAACAATGCCCGGAAGTGGGCTTTAAATACCCGTTTAGAATATTGATCGTGGTTGTTTTTCCTGTACCGTTTTTACCCAGCAGGCCAAAAATACTGCCTTTGCGTATCACAAAATTTAAATTTTCATAAATAAGACGTTTACCGTAATAATGGGTTAAGTTAACGCATTCCACAACATTTTCCATAGAATACCTCTTTCATTATTTGAGTGATGCCAACGAAAAAGAATAACCCGTTTTTTAAGCATCGAACCGAAAGTCGGTGTTACTCAGCTTTGATTTGATTTTCCCCTTTGGTCAGGCCATGGTACTATTTTTTACGGCTTATTTAATCGATTCAAAACCTTATTTTTTCGCAGGAGAAAATCATATCGCGGCAAATGACAAAAAATGCTTTTTAGATCACTCCGGTCGCAGGTAAAAAAAAGAGGTGCCGCCTTTTCTTTTAAAGACGACACCTCAAAGTAATCTCTATTTCATCAGCAACATTTTGCGGATTGCTTTGAAATTACCGCTCTTTAATTCGTAAAAGTAAACCCCGCTGGCCAAACGACTGCCATCGACTTTTACTTTGTATTTCCCGGATGCTAAATTCTTATTGACCAGTGTGGCCACTTTTTCTCCGGTGGTGGTGTACAGAGTTAACGTCACGCGGCCGGCTTTCTTCAATGAGAATTCAATTGTGGTGGTGGGATTAAAAGGATTCGGATAATTCTGGCCTAAACGGTATTCCCGCACCACCTGATTTGTCAAACGCTTAATACCCACAACAATTCCGTTAGCATTGGTTTCGCCCGGAGACGGTTTACTAAAGTACACCCATTCGTTACCGCCATCTACTTTGCGCCCGTAGGAAATATCCGTCGTTTGCGGTCCGAAGGTTAACGAATCGATGAAACGCGGCTGTCCTTCAAACATCTCGGCCAAACCGATTTGTTCACCTTTACTGCTCAATTTGATACCCACATGCAAAACGCCTTCTTCGGGCTGCTTATCCGCCCAGAGCAACAAAAATCCGTGAGCCGGAATCGTGGTTTTACTGGGCATGGAATCGGCGATTTGATAAGCGGTCGGATCGGTCAAATCGTCGGTGATGTACATGCCACCGATATTCACATCAAAGTCATTGGCATTGTAAAGCTCAATCCAGTCGTCGTATTCGCCGTACTCATCGGCAACGGAAGAATCGTTACTGGCCATGAATTCGTTAATAAAGATATTATTCGTTGCTACGGCCGGTTGAAATTCTTTCTTAAGAATGACACCGTCGGAGCCAACAGCCCATAAGGTTCCGTTGGCATAGCGTACACGTTCCAGTTTTCTGTCGGTCAGGCTGTCATCTTTAACCCAGGTTACACCGGCATCCTGCGAATAGTAAATTTTACCGTGTTCCCCGACCGCATAAACCAGCGTATCGTTCACAAAGGCTACACTTAGAAAATCATCGCCGTCCGGTTCAACAAAGACCTGTTCCAGAGTATCCCAATGGGCCACGGTAGTATGGAAAATGTATCCTTTGGTAGCTACAACCACACCATTATCGCCCTGAAATTGAATACCGCGCAGATTCATGCTCCCGTAATCATGAGCTAAATAGAATGAATCCAAAGTAGAGGTGGAAACAAGTAATTTACCGCTGGAGGCCCCGGCCAACATTTGTTTACTGGAAACCACCCACAAATCGTAAACGGAAGACGTTTCACTGTCTCCGATTTTACGCCAGGTTTGTCCGCCATCATCCGAGCGTATAATGTAGCCCTTACTACCGGCAGCAAAAACCGTGTTGGCATCAAGAAAACGAATGGCATAAATGGATTTGCTATCGGTAGCCATGGGATTATCGATCAATGTCCAGGTATGCCCACCGTCCGTAGTGCGATACAGTTCTCCGTGATACCCGCCGATCAAGCCCAGGTCATTTCCGAAGAAATCGGCAGCATACAACGTGCTCAATCCATGCGTAAAATGATTATCGGGATAGGTCCAGTTCCAACCGCCGTCGTAGCTAACCGTTACATCCCCTTTGTAACAAGTACCCACGATGGTGTTATTTTCGGAAATGGCCAGACCTTTAAAATCCACATTGGGCCAATCCAAAATAGGTTGGTAGGTTTGCCCGCCGTCGGTTGTTTTAAACCATTGGCCATCGGCTGCAAAAACATAACCGGTCAGGCTATCGACAAAATCCACAAACTGAACGGTATGAGCCGCCGGAATGGGAATGTCCTTATTACCGTTCTCCCACAGCATGGTCACGTAACCATCATAACCACCTGCCACAATACGATCGCCCACAAATTGAATGGATTTTAAATATTTATAATCCGTGGTGTAATTGGGATTGATCTGTTCGTAAGTTTTTCCGCCGTCGGTGGAAAGGAAAACACAATAGTGATAGGCGGCAATGGCGAAGGTCGAATCTCCGGTGGCAGCAATATCATAAAGACGTTTGCTAATGGTTCCGGCAGGGAAAGTGATTTGTACCATGGTCCATGTTGCCCCGCCGTCATGCGTGTACCAGGTAGTTCCTTTGCTGGCTCCTGTGGCAACCACTCCTACATTGGCATTGCAAAAGGCAATACCGCCGTCCAATTTTTGCGCTTTACCCGATATTTCGAACGAATAATTAATTTGCGACCAGGTAGCACCGCCATCAGTGGTTTTTAATACACCACTTTTGCCGGCTACGTACACAATATTCTCATCCACAACGGCAATTTTGTACAAATCGAATGAAAACTGACCGGTATCCCCCACTTCGGTCCAGGTTTTACCACCGTCGGTGGTTTTGTAAATCACCCCTTTTGAGCCGCATGCATAGCCCACCATTCTGTTGGCAAAGCCCACATCCGTCCAACTGGGATCACCTTCGTTCGGTATGCGTACAAAGTCCCCGGATTGGGCCCCGTCCGTGGTCATCATTACGGCACCGTTCTGGCCGACATACAAACCGGTATCGGCATTAAAAAAATAACCGGCATTGGGGTAATAGACCATCCCCCCTTGTTTAACCATCTCCCAGTTTTGGCCGAAAACCCAAACGACCAAACCGAGTACCAGTAAAATTGGTTTCAAGCGTTTCATAAACACCTCCTTCAGTTAGTGAATACATCCAAAATATATTTCGTTTTGAATAGTCATTCACTACACCAATAACCGAAAAATGATTTCGATTCATATCACCCTTAATTCAAAAATTGTTTGAATCGTATCATAAAGTCCATTAAGCGGCGTTGCCTACCGTTCCCATATCCATCACGCCGTCCGATTTTTGTGTAAGCCCGAATTTGATAGCTCTTAAAATAGTGCGATACACCGGCCGTAGCCGAAAAGCCGGAATAATCCCCGAAATAATGCCAGATAGCCGGTTCGGAATACTTTTCCCAGACAAATCCGGCTTGAGCTGCCCAGTGAGCGCTAAACCGATAGCCACCCCCAAGATTAAACCGGAAATGCTTAATTGCTGCCTCGCGATAAACGTGAGCCAAGTAGTCCTTTTTATTCGGTAAATAATAGCGATAATTTATTTCCGCTGCCCCGAAGAGCGTGCCTGTACTTCGGTAATAGCCGAAGGTTACGTCGTGAAAATGGTGGAAAGAGCGGTAAATGGCAAATTTGCGCAACGGTTCTTCGGCCCAATCCTGAATATAACGAAAGTTGTATTGTAGCGAAAGGACGTTTTGTCCGGATTGGCCCCAAAACCAACGCCAGGCCGTATTGAGAAAGTAGTGGCGCCCCTGGTAATAACCGTCGTATTTTCGTAAATGTACGTTATCGTACACTTCATGCCAGCGATAATAATAACCGGCCGCAATAACTCCACGCATGGCAGATGAACGATACATAATTTGCGGTGAAAATTCCGCCCCGTTGTAAATAGCCGTCCGGTCGTCCTTACTGGTGACCGAGGTAAATTCAAATTCTCCGCGATAGCGAAATACGACGGGTTCCGTGCCATCGGGTTGTTGCACGATTTTGGTTAAATCCCGCACATCATACGGACGGAACGAAAAGCCCACAACCCAATGCCCGCTAAGCAAATAGGCCAGACTAAAATCGGCTTGAATATTGCGACGAATGATTTCGGGCATGGAATAAATCTTTTTCAGGCCGCGATAAATAGCATAGTTCAAACCGACTCCCCACCACAATCGTGGTAAAATATGGTGGCTAAAAGCGACTACAACGGTCGGGCCGTTGTATGAAAAATCGCCCTGAGTTGAATCGCACAAGACAAACGGATCCAAAGCGTATGGCTCCAACTCAATGGACCGATTCACTCCGGTACGATAATCGATATGATAGGTAATGGCTCCGTAAAAAGTTTGCGTAGGCGAAACGTGTTTTTGCCCGGCAAAAGTAAGATTATTATTGTACAAGCCGTACGCATCCCAATAGCGGCGTAATGTCCCCCAGTTATTTCCGCTGCCTGCGCTTATTACCATCCAATTGCGCGCATCATTCATTTGCAACCAGGCCGTATTGCCGGCAGAGCGGTACAAATTGATGGTACTGTCGCTGTCAGGAATAGCCATGCTCATGTCCCCGGCAGCCCTAAGGGTTAGGTCACCGGCAACTGCCCAAACCGAGGCCGTTAACAAGGTTACGAGTACTTTAATGATTGAGGATCGTAGCAGACGTTTTATCTTCATCATAAACCGTTCGTTTTTTTTCGTTTATTCGCCATGGCTATATCCCGGTGTCGGGTGATTCAGCACGATAAAATCCAGGCTACTGTTGTTCGTATCGAAGCCGGGAGTCCTGCGTTCCACGGATTTGCCGCTATATTTGCTAATACCTACCCCGGCAAATCCGGCATCCACCCGCACCGTCAATTCCTTTTGGCTGGTACTGTTGGCACTGTATTCCACCCCATCTAAAATAGTATTTAAAGGAACATGATAATATTGGTAACCGTGATCCGAAACCTCGCCCGGGTAATATCCGGTACCGTCCGCCAGAATCACATCGTTGTGCACCAAATTGATCATAAAATCGGTGGAATTATCGGGAATGACATTAACCACATTAGGTGCCGGATTGTCGATTTCACTGTAATAGGGATTGTAAAATTCCCAATCGGCATCGGACAAATCCAGAGCCGTATCTACAAACTGTGAATGGTCGATGGCATCCTGGGCAATGACCACAAATTCATGGGGGAAAATGGGATAGTCGTGGCCGGTTTTAGGTACACCGGGGAACTGATAAATGTAAATAACCTGCACGTAGTCCACGGAATCCATATTGGGTTTATGCTTTTGTAATCCGCGGCATAAAATCAATCCGTCCAGGTAGCGTGTGGAATCGCTGTTATTGTACAATTCGACAAACTGATCATAAAAATAGTGGGCTTTGTTTTTGGGACCGCAGTAATACAATTCGTTAATGACGATATCCGAAGCCCGGGCCACTTCCGTTTGCACCGTGTCCACAACCTGCAGGTCAAGAATATTTACCAGTTTACTGCCCCGTACGGTCACCGAATCCAAATCGCCGGTTTGCTGAACCACCACCGGTATTTTTTTCTGCACACTCAGGGTGTAATCGCCCAGGGGAATATTCCGAAATACGGCTACTCCGTTACTATCGGCTTGCGCCGTAAATATTTTGGGATGTTCGGGTGCTTGATAATAATATTTGGATTTCAATTGCGCCCTGGCCGCGGGCACCGGCGCATACCCCAGAGAATCGTTGACGGGTATTAATCCGCTATGATCCGCTATGACAACTTTTAGCACCACCGAACCGTCTTCTTGAGTTGGCTCCGGACGGGCGCACCTTTCCGTTTGCGACAGAACGAGAACCCCGAACATAAAAATCAGCCAAATTTTTATCGCTTTGCCGTACATTTTTAATCTCATTTACTGCTTAATAAAATGATCGATTTTTGCGCTAAAGGCAATTCCCCAGAACATTTCCGGATTACGCGAAGCGTAGTTACCGTAGCGCGTCCGATAATAGGCCGGATCGTTAAAAATATTATCCACAAAAATCGAAATCTCCGCGCCTTTAAACAACGATTTACTGGCCACAATACTAAACAGCCATTTATCATTGGGCTTGCTGCGATCGACCGTCGTGCTCAACTCATCAAACGAGCGATCCAACATCATTTTAGTCGATGTTTCCGGATCAATGGCAATATTTTGACCGTCTTTGTAATAACCCAAAGCATGGTTGTAAGGATGTTCAACCGACAGATAGCGATCCCATAAAACTTGTTGCGCCTTAAAGGTTAACCAAATTCCGAGCGACCGGGCAATGTAATCCACATTATAATTGATAACCGTTTTCTGCCGCCAACCCGAAGTCGGCCGATAATAGGGCAGAATTTGCATGTCTTCGGGCACAACCCAACCGGTGGCCAGCGTATCACCGGCTTTGTAGCGATGCACGGCGCTGGAATAATAAATGGCATTTTCTTTAGCCCCGCTGCGGCTAAAGGTGTATGCACCGTTTACCCAGAAACGCATGTTCAATTTGGGAATGCGATGGGTACGTATGGTAAACTCGAATCCGCTGTTTTTCACCCAGCCCACGTTGCGTGCTTTTCGATATCCGGAATAGCCCAGAACCACTTTTTCCACCGGAGTTCGACCCTCGGCGGAAGGCCAATTAGGCCATTCGTAGCGATAATAGGTGATGGGTACCGCGCGCGAACTGGGTACGTTATTCGTCTTCTGCCAATAGCCCACCAAGCTAAAAGCAAAATCTCCCACTTTTTGATCAAAGCCCAACTCATACTTGGTGCTTTGATAGCCTTTTAAATGTTTATTGGTTCGGTCAAAAACATAAGTGGAAATCAAAGGAATCACATAAGAAGTATCGCGCCCGTCCGGAAGAGTTTCATGCTTAACGGTGTAGTCATTAACATCCAGATAGAATTTTTCCGGATAAATCATGTACAGGCCGGGCGCTTTGGAAGCCTTGCTGAAGGTCATACGCAATTGCGTTTTGGGATGCAATTTTATTTTTAAGCCCACTCTGGGATTTAAGAATATGCCTTGTTTCGACCGGAAAATATCTTTCCCGCTGATGATATTACCCGGATTAAAAGCGGAAGGATTGTAACTATCGAGGCGAAAGCCCAAATCCATAGTAAAAGGACGCAACAGTTTACCCGTGATTCGATCTTCGGCAAAAAGGGCCAACTGAGAAATACCCGGAATATCGCTGAAGGAACGGGGACGCACATGACCGCCGCCGCTGGGAGGACGTAAAATATCGAATTGTTTACCGGGCCCGTTATTCCATTCGCTTTGATATTCGCTGCCCACTAAAATGCGATGCAAATAACTGCCCGTAAAAAACCTGCGGTTGGCTTTTATTTTCAATCCGTAAGCCCACTCGTCTCCGATGGTGCGCACATCCGAAAAATAGACAGGTTCGGCAAAAATACCGACCATGGTTCCCGGAGTGCGTCGCGTAGTGGCATAGCTTAAATCGCGGGTTTCCAATTTGTGCAGCCAACTGTTTCGATGCTTGTAATCCAAGTAATTTCGGATGTAAATGTGTGTAATACGGTTCCAATCGAAATTAAAGCGCTGGGAATAGGTAATGTGAAAATCGCGATTGTACGCTTTGGTTTTATATGGATCGGAAGCATCATTATCTTCTTCTAACTTGCGGGCATAGCGCAGTTCCTGCGTAAGACTTAGTCGCTTATTCAGAAAGCGGTTGGTGGCTTTTAAATTGCCGGCAAAACGGTGGAATTCATCGCCTTTAATGCGAATATCCCGCTCACTGTATCCGTAATTGAAATTGTACACAAAATCCGTTTTCCAACGACGAAAACTGCCCATCAGGTTTGCTTCTTTGGTGTCGGGATTATTTTTGATTTTAAAACGGGTAGGTACATTACGTGTGCGGGTATGTGCAATAATAACACCGGACGTGTTATCGCCGTATTCAACGGAAGTGGCACCGGACTGGACTTCTACACTTTTCAAATTGTCGGCCACGATTTCCCGCAGATCATATTCCGTACCGGCTGAAGACTGCACCTTGCTCCCGTAATTAACCCCTGCTCCTGTTTGCAAATCGGCATTGTTCGATAAGGGTACATCATCCAAAATGATTTTTGTACCGAAAGCCGACCCCTGATCACCCAAATTACGCAGATAGATATTCTGTTTGGAGCCTAATCCCAAATTTTGTGATTTTTCGTTTCCGGGAATCATATCCAGCACATCAGCCAAACTGGTGGCTTGCATGTGTTCGATTTGACCGCTGGTAATACGGTGTACAGTTTCCGGCTCTTCCGGAAGCAAATCGCGATTGGCCGTGACCTGAATGCCGCCGATTTCCAGAAACAAAAATTCTTTGGGATTACCGGGATACATTTTGACGGTTAGCGTAGTTACTTTTCCCGGGGAGACTTTAACTTCGGGAAGCACAAGGGAATAATACCCGTCTTTAATAAGGGTGAGATAATATTTACCGGGTTTAACCGGGGAAAGCAGAAAGGTACCGTCCTCATCCGTTTGGGTGGAAATTTTAGAGCCTTCAATACGGACAATAACTCCGGCAAGACGCTTATTGCTATCGATCTGAAAAACCGTCCCCGTGATTTTTCCCGTTTTATTTTGCGCAAACAGGATCGAGAAAAATCCCCAGCAAAGGACTATTAAATAGACGTACGTTTTCATCTTCTTTTCTTAGCCGCATGAATATTTAATTTGTTGAGAAAATATCGAATATTTTATTCATTATCAAGTGCAACGATCTGATTTTTAAAAAAGGGGAAAATTGTTTTGTGCTAGGCCCTAATAGCGCTTGGCATCCATCTTATTATTTTTGTTTATTTGTTTGAATCCCACAAAATTAAACCTTGTTTACCATTCTAAGTGGAGTGGAGTGGAGTGAAACGAAATGAAAAATCCCTTGCTTTTATTTAACTTCGGCCATTTTTCTCCTGCCAAAGCGTAAACGAATGACAAATCATGCTACTTGGTGCAAATCTAATTTACTTTCTTACTAACGGCTAATCACCTTATTTACTCCGCATCGATCAAAATCACCTTTACGGGTACGGCCGGGAAATGGCGCTTCAAACGTTCGATATCATACACCAATTGCTCCCCGTAACTGACACCGGTTGACATTTTTTTGTGCAATGCGTGGCACGGTACGATCTCAACCCCGACATCTGCTTT
>CAZHIZ010000004.1:0-18155 GCA_964532875.1 uncultured Caldithrix sp.
TGCCGGGGAAAAGGACAAAACCACACAAAATGAAATGTCCCGTAGGGACATCTGATTATTGTGCAATCATTTCAACCGTCCCTACGGGGCGGAATTGGCGTTTTGGTTGTGCATTGTTCCCGCCGATGAATCGGCGGGCTATTCTCATCCCGTCCCTGACGGGACGTTACGCATCGAGGCAACAGGGCCACGGTTCTCTCGATACGTCCCGCCTGCGGCGGGACACTCGAGAACCGGATTGTGCTCTCGCTCTAACAATGGTCAAAACATTTCATTGCTGCCGGAATAATTCCTGATTTCCAAGAAAATACCGCAAAACGGTTGCCGAGTGCTCCTCGCCATGGGCGAGGAGCGTATCGAGGCAACACGGGTCCGGTTCTCTCGATACGTCCCGCCTGCGGCGGGACACTCGAGAACCGAGTGGTGGCCTTCTTTCCACCACGTCGAAGATTCGATTACCGACGAACCATTTTCCCTAAACCATTAATGGGACATACCACAGCCGGATAGTTTCCAATTAGAAAATGAGGGAGGCACCAAGGCAACGGGCCACGGTTCTCTCGATACGCCCCCGACTCCGTCGGGGCCACTCGAGAACCGGTCTAATACCCATTTCCCTTTCACCCTTTAGCTCAAAAGGCCCAAAATCAAATACAATAAAGCCGCGCCGGCACCGGCCAAAAGGGCATAGGGCAGTTGCGTTTTTACGTGATCGATGTGGTCACTGGCCGAAGCCATGGAAGAAATAATGGTCGTATCCGAAATGGGGGAGCAGTGATCGCCGAATACACCGCCTCCCAATACCGCACCGACAGCCAAGGGAATGCTCACGTGCATGGTCTGCGCCATGGGCACGGCAATGGCCATCATAATGGCGAATGTTCCCCATGAAGTACCCGTGGCAAAGGCAATGAAACAGGCAACCAGGAAGATAATTACCGGCACAAAATGGGGACTTAGCCACGTTTTGGTCACTTCGGCAACATAAATGCCCGTACCCAATTCCCGGCACAACTGTCCGATGGCAAACGCCAACATCATTAAAAGGGCCAGTGGAATTAATCCGCCGATTCCTTTGAACAAAAGATCCATTAATTCCTGCAATTTGAATATTTTTTGCGAACGGTACAGAATGGCACTAACCAATAAC
The DNA here is from genome assembly GCA_964532875.1 of uncultured Caldithrix sp. Taxonomy (GTDB): domain Bacteria; phylum Calditrichota; class Calditrichia; order Calditrichales; family Calditrichaceae; genus Caldithrix. Next base: position 1,151 of record CAZHIZ010000004.1, read on the forward strand.
GCCGTTAAAACCGCCCATAACACGGCCTGCGATCCGGAACCCTTGCCGATCGCATCAAATAACAATTCTAAAAACGGTTTCCCCTTGGTTTCGGTTAGTTGCTGCCAACCGGAGTAAACAAGGCCCACGGGCATCATGAGCACCATCGTGGCAATGGGGATAATCATATTGCGGGCTTTGGGGCTAACGCCTTCTTTTTTTTGCATGCTCACCACTTCGTTGGACATCATGGGAACGGCATTATCGGCAATCACCTTGCCTTCTTCAACGGCCCGTTTTTCCGCTTTTTTCATGGGGCCGATGTCTTTTTGCAAAAGAATAACCAATAAAACGGCTGCCATGGCCAGGAAGGGATAAAAATTCAAAGGATAGGCATGCACCATAATTTTGAACGGATCATGTAAACCCTGCGCCAACAACAGGCCCATGATGTACGCTCCCCAGGCATTTAAGGGGATTAAAATACAGGTGGGGGCCGAAATGGAATCCGCAATATAGGCTAATTTTTCCCTGGGAATTTTCATGCGATCGAATATGGGGCGGAAGATGGAACCGACGGTTAAAACATTAATGCTGGATTCTACAAAAATCATGACTCCGGTAGCCCAGGCCAACAATTCCACCACGCGGCGGCTGTTACCAGCGTGTCGTTTTTCGATGTATTGCAAAAAGCGGTTAATGTAGCGGATAAAACCCTCTACGCCGCCGGAGCGCTGCACAAAGGCAATGAGTGCCCCGACCAAAGAACTGAACATGATGGTGCGGGTGTTCCCGGGTTCCTTAAAAACATTAACCAGGGCTTCAATGGAGGCCAGGGTACCGCTAAAAAAATTCCAGTCGTTTAGAATGACCCAGCCGATCCAAACACCCAAAAACAAAGAAATAAATACCTGACGTGTCTTAATGGCTAGAACGATGGCCACTAAAGGCGGGAGCAACGACCAAATTCCGTAATGCGCCATGAGAATTCCTTTCCGCTAAGAAAAAATCGGGCATCCTGCATTTTGAAAAGTATTAAAATAAATTTTTCTGAAATTACTTTCAAGAATAATTCAATTGCTGCTTGTATTCAGATATTTGGCGGGGAAAATAGAAAGAAGCACTCGATCGATTATAAATTAATTAAATAAAATTTTTTAGAACTTAATTTAAAGCGGTTTATTGCTTAAAAATAAAGCCATCGCCGATGATTTTTTAGCCGCGGGATCGGAAATAAAAAATCCCCGCCGAAACGACGGGGATCGGAAGATCGATTAACCGACTTTAATTTCCTTGCTGCTTTCCCATAGTCCGTGAATATTGCAGAAAGCCATGGCGTACAAAGTGCCGGATTCATTTAATTTTACCTGTGCTTCCACCTGCGGTTCGGCATACACCGGTCCTTTGTTCGGGCCACTGGTACTTTCCCCGTGTCCCCAAAATTCAAAGTGGCCTACCTGATGGGTAAATTTCCCGCCTTCCGGTTTGAAGTAGAGAGAAATCCAGGCAATATGGTGTTCCGTGGTGTTGGGATGAGCAATTTCTTTACCCAGGCCAACTTTAACCGTAAACACTTCGCCGGCTTTAACCGTTTCCGGCGCTTCGATTACCGGAGCATGTTTCTCTTTTTTCCAATCGGCGGTTTGAATCTGTTCTGATAAGCGCATAATGGCCTCCTTATGTTAATGAACTTTACCAAATTTTAAACGGTCATTCGTTTTTCGACTCCATAAAACTAAACAATCCGATAATAAATTTCCACAATTTAGTTTCGGTGCATTTTTTGCTGAAGGCTGTTTAAAATAAATTTGCCGCTATCTTGATTTAAAGTTTTGAATAAAACGATACGATGTTTTAAATTGCACAAAACAATTAAAACGGATACGCGCTCCATGAAGCCGCAATTGAAGGAAGAAATAGCACTCGAAGAACATCGCTTTTTGATTTTAACCGGGATCAATAAACAGGCGCATCAAGTGGTGTGCGAGGTTCAGGAAGAAGGCCGGCCCCTGTACCGTAAATTTACCGACCTGCCTCCTGAATTTTACCAGACGGACGATGCTTTTTGGAATGAACAGACCCTTAAAATACACGAACGCATGAAAGACGAAATCCAAAGTTTTTTTGTGATCGACAAGAAATTAAAGAACGTTCAAAATTATCTCTACCATTTCCGTTTCGGGCGCATCCTGCTTTCTTACAATTTTATCGACGAAGCCATCGGGCATTTTAAAATAACGATCGAGCAAAAGCCGGATTTTGTGAAAGCTCATCGGAAGTTAGCCGCCTGTTATCTTAAAAAGAAGGAATTCGGTGAAGCAAAATACATTTTAAAACAGGCTCTGGATTCGGGTTTCACTTTTCCTGACATTTACAACGATCTGGCCGTAGCCTACACCTTTTTGGGCGAATTCACGGCAGCCAAAGACATGTTACAAAAAGCTCTGCAAGCCAAAAGCGATTTCCCGGAAGCAAATTTCAATTTGGGGCTGGTTTTGTTCTTTTCCAGTCTCGATGAAAAGCAGGAGCCGAATGCCGCCGTTCCCGTGCGGGTAATCCGCGCTTTGAAAAACTTAAAGCAAGCCTATCACCTAAGAGATAAATTCTGGCACGAACACATCGATGATATTTTGGAACGTATCCGGGCCGGAGACGAAGAAACCATTATTTCCATGCTGCGCGATTTGCAGCTTAAAATTACCACACGCGACGATAAAGCCTTATTGGATTTCGATTTTTTCTTTCTGAAATTCATGTTCGGCAAGCGGGCTTTGAGCGATGAAGAGTTGGATTACTACGAACAAACGATTTACGAAGAGGTGAAACGAAACGAACGATATGCCGATTACTGGAACGATTTGGGGTTGATTCATCTAATCCAGAGCCGGGATTATTTTTTAAAGGCCATGGAAGAGATCGAAGAGGCCACGGAACGCAACCCGAATTTTACGGAAGCCCAAGAAACGCTGGAAAAAATCAGACGCATTAAAAGCGGTTTTCTGATTTTACTCCGCGCTTTATTGAAGGGCTAAGGTCTTACCGCATTACACATTTGTTCTTCTCATAACTTGAGAGCAAATATTTCTCGGTAAAGAGTTAGACCACTATCTTTTGCCTCAAAAAGAAAAGGGCGGTGAAAACTGAGCCGCCCTTTTTGTGTGCTTTTTATTTTTGATGCTTTTTAGTTACGATTCTCCCGAAATCAATCCAGTAAATGAATCACCAATCCGCTGCGCAGTTTGGGCTCGAACCAGGTGGATTTGGGCGGCATAATTTTTCCGGCATCGGCAATGGCCATTAAATCTTCGATGGAAGTGGGGAAGAGCGCGAAGGCCACCTGCATTTCGCCGGAATCGACCCGCCGTTTCAATTCTTTTAGTCCGCGAATGCCGCCAACGAAATCGATGCGCTTATCTTTGCGCGGGTCGCCAATACCCAAAATAGGTACGAGTAAATTGTTCATCAAAATGGAAACATCTAATTGATCCACCGGATCGTTCGCGTCAAAACTACCCGGTTTGGCTTTCAAACGGTACCATTCGCCGTCCAGATACATGACGAATTCGTGTTTTTGAGCGGGCTTTTCGGCCCGAGTTCCCAATTTCTCGATGTCAAAATTTTGCGCCACACGTTGCAGGAATTCTTCTTTACTCAAACCGTTTAAATCTTTAACCACCCGATTGTAATCCATGATGTGCATTTGATTGTGCGGAAAGATGACGGTCAAAAAATAGTTGTATTCTTCCTCTCCCGTATGGTTGGGATTCTGCTTTTGGCGCATTTGTTTAACACGGGTAGCTGCAGCCGAACGATGATGGCCGTCCGCTACGTACAGGTAGTCCAATCCGCCGAACAGCTCTTCCAACTGTTTGATTTCGTTTTCGTCATCCACCACCCAAAAGGTGTGGCGAATCCCGTCGTCGGCCGTAAAATCGTAAACCGGTTGGCGTTGTACAATGCGTTCGATGAGGGCATCGATTTGTTCGTTTGCTTTGTACGTTAAAAAAACAGGGCCGGCCTGAGCATTCAACGTATTGACGTGTTTTACGCGATCTTCCTCTTTATCTGCGCGCGTTAATTCGTGTTTTTTAATGATTCCTTTTTCATAATCTTCTACGGAAGCACCGGCCACCAAACCGATTTGCCGGTGCTCGCCCATAATCTGCCGGTAAACGTAAAAACACGGTTTTTCATCCTGAATTAAAATACCTTCTTTGATAAAACGCTGCAGGTTTTCTCTTCCTTTGGCGTAAACCGCGTCGTCGTACAAATCGGTTCCCGGCGGTAAATCGATTTCCGGTTTGTTGATGTGCAAAAACGAGTACGGATTGTCTTTGGCTAAGGCGCGTGCTTCTTCCGTATTCAAAACATCGTAAGGCGGAGATGCTACTTTTTCGGCTAATTCGGGCCTGGGACGTAATCCGCGAAAAGGTTTTATTTTGGCCATCTTTTGTCTCCTTTTTGGTAAATGAATTCAGGGAAAAATTCATATTTTCCAACAAAAGACAAAATTAGTGAATAAAATCTTTTAATTCAATGAATCCGATGAAAAAGTTCTTGAATGGCCCGAAAGTCCAATCCGGCATTCGCTATTGTTTTCTGGTAAAAATGCGCTCGAGCAGGGCATCCAGACTGAACTTTCCGGCCCCGCTGATCAGCAAACTGAACAACATCAACAAATAGTAAAAAGGAATCTCAAAGCCGTTATTGCCTGCCTCGAAACCGTTGGCAAAATGAACCGTAAAAATGGCCACCAGCATGACAAACATCAACGGCAGAGAAATCAAACGGGTGAATAATCCCAGTGTGAGTAGAATAAAACCGGCCGTCTCGGTGCTTGCCGCCAGGTAAGCGTTAAGTGTGGGGAAGGGGTAATGCATGCTGCCGAACCATTTGGCAATGGCATCAATATCGCTCCATTTTAACATGGCCGGTTTAAAAAAGCCGTAAGCCAGAATTAAACGGAAGAACAACGGCGGCCAATCGCGAAAGCGTTCCAATTTTTTACTTAATCCGTAATACATGCGTAACATGGGGTGTCTCCTTTTTTTAATAAAAGCAATTTTTTAAGCATTGTCCGATTTTACTTTTGCCCGGTAATCAGTCAAGCCTTTTGTTTTTTACAAGAAATAAAGTCAAGCGCTTTTTCCGTTGATTGTTTCTCTTTAATTCACAACGGAATTTCAGGCCCGAATCATCCCGAAAGCCCTTTTAATTGTTTTTCCGGCATCCTCGTTACGGAATGAATTCACTTGTTCTGGCCTGCGCTTCATTGTTTTGGACGACAGTTACCTTCGATCCTTACAAATTTTTTAAAGAGTGTGTGAATCCTGCCGCCCCGTGCGGGATTAAAAAATTTCCCGCGAATGCATGTTCGATTCGTAAAAATTCATTTTGCAATTATGGGCGCAACAATGTAAATTATCAAAATAGAGTTCAATTTGTAACTTTAATAAAATCAGTAATTAAACGATTTTAATACGGCAAGACCCGGAAGGAGCGGTTAACTTTGTCTTTTGTGCATTTGCATAATCATACACATTATTCTCTTTTGGACGGTGCGGCCAAAATCAAAGAAATGGTGCAGCGAACGGCCGAGCTGGGCATGAAGTCTTTGGCCATTACCGATCACGGTAATTTGTTTGGCGTACTGGAATTTTACGATGCGGCCAAAGCCGCCGGGATCAAACCCATTCTGGGCATGGAAGCTTATATTGCCCCGCGTGAGCACACCCTGCGCAAACAGGTGGACGGAGAGAGCACCTCGTACCATCTGGTCTTACTGGCCAAAAATCAAACGGGATTTAAAAACTTAATGCGTCTTTCGTCCATTGCTTTTCTGGAAGGCATGTATTACAAACCCCGTATCGATAAACAGTTGTTGCGTCAATATTCCGAAGGACTGATCGCTACTTCCGCCTGCATGAAAGGTGAGGTGGCCTACAAACTGCGTCAGGGGGACCGGGCCCGGGCCATTCACGCCGTGGAAGAGTACCTGGACATTTTCGGGGATGATTTTTATCTGGAGATTCAGGATCACCACATTCCGGAAGAAGCCGTGGTTTACCCCAAAATTTACGACTTGGCCAAAGAAATGGGGGTACCGGTAATTGCCACCAATGACAACCACTATTTGAACAAAGGCGATCATGAAGCGCACGATATTTTGCTTTGTCTGCAAACCGGTAAGGATCGCGATGATCCCAATCGCATGCGCTACGGCACCGAGGATTTGTATTTGAAATCGCCGGATGAAATGTTTGCCCTGTTTAAGGACAAGCCCGAAGTTCTGGAGCGCACGCTGGAAATCGCCGAAAAGATCGATCTGGAAATTGACTATTCGCAGCGCTTTTTGCCCAAATTCCCCATTCCCAAAGAAGAGGGCAATATCGATGCGGACGAATATTTACGCCGTTTGACTTACCGCGGAGCAGAGCAACGTTACAAGCAGGTCGATGGAAAAGTGAAAGAACGCATCGAATTCGAATTGGGCGTGATTAAACAAATGGGCTTTGCCGGTTATTTTTTAATTGTGCAGGATTTTATTCGTGCCGCGCGCGAAAGAGATATTCCCGTTGGGCTGGGGCGCGGATCGGCCGCCGGAAGTATTGTGGCCTACTGTTTGGGGATTACCCAATTGGATCCCTTGCGTTACGATTTGCTGTTCGAGCGCTTTTTAAATCCCGAGCGCGTTACCATGCCCGATATCGACATCGATTTTTGTGTGGAACGACGGGATGAAGTCATCGAATACGTGCGTGAAAAATACGGCCGAAAAAACGTGGCCCAAATCATTACCTTCGGTACCATGGCTTCGCGCGGTGTCATTCGCGATGTGGCCCGTGTGCTTAAAATTCCCATTCCTCAGGCCGATGCCATTGCCAAGATGGTTCCGGTTAAAGGTTCCAAACCCATGCCTTTGAAAGAGGCCATCAAAGAGGTGCCCGAACTGCACGAGCTGGCCGAAAGCGATGACATTCGCTTAAAAGAATTGTTTAAGTATGCCCAAACATTGGAAGGGATCGCCCGGAATACGTCGGTACACGCCGCCGGCATCATCATTACTCCGGATGATATCGTCAACTATTTGCCTTTGTACAAAAACAAAGACGGTGACATCACCACGCAATGGACCATGGGCTATGCCGAAAAAATCGGTTTGCTTAAAATGGATTTTTTGGGCCTGCGCAACTTGACGGTTATTCAAAAGGCGGAAAAGATGATCAGCCGTCGGTTGGGCAGGGAATTTCGCGTGATGGATGTGCCGTTGGACGACGAAGAGACTTTCCGTTTGTTCGGTGAAGGGCGAACGGTTGGTGTTTTCCAGTTTGAAAGTTCGGGCATGCAGGAATATTTGCGCAAATTAAAGCCCAACCGCATCGAAGATTTGATCGCCATGAACGCCCTGTACCGTCCGGGCCCCATGAGCATGATCGATGACTTTATCGATCGCAAGTTCGGACGCAAAAAGATTGAATATTTGCATCCCAAATTGGAACCCATTTTAAAAGAGACCTATGGCATCATCGTCTATCAGGAACAGGTGATGCGTATTGCTTCGGAGTTGGCCGGTTTCTCTTTGGCTCAGGCCGATTTAATGCGTAGGGCTATGGGCAAGAAAAAGGCCGATGTCATGGCCCAGCAAAAGGAACTGTTCGTAAAAGGTTGCTTGAAGAACGGCATCGACAAAAAAGTGGCCGATAAGGTAGCCGACATGATCGAAAAATTTGCCAAATACGGCTTCAATAAATCCCACTCGGCGGCCTACGCCATCATTGCCTACCAAACGGCCTATTTGAAAGCGCACTATCCGGCCGAATTTTTAGCGGCCAACCTCACCAGCGAAATCGGCAATGCCGATCGCGTGATGGTGCTCATGGACGAATGCCGTAATTTGGGGCTGAAAATCAAACCGCCGGACATTAATTACAGCGAGGCGCATTTTGTGCCCATTGGCAAAAACGAAATTGCCTTCGGCATGGAAGCTATTAAAAACGTGGGCGGCGGGGCCATTGCTTCCATTGTGGAAGCGCGTAAAAAACACGGCCCGTTTAAAACGATTTTCGATCTTCTGGAAAATGTGGATTTGCGTGCCGTGAATAAAAAAGTGCTGGAAAGTCTCATTGAAGCCGGCGCTCTGGACTCGCTGGAAGGGAACCGGGCGCAACTTTTTAATTTTGTGGAAGAGGCGCTGGAATTTACGCAGAATATGCAGGCGCGTAAAAACAAACATAAAAATCAGCGCAGTTTATTCGAATTGGTGGGCGAAGAGGAACAACGCAAAGCCATTAGCTACCCGACCTTGCCGGATGTGCCGGATTGGCCCACGGCCGAAAAATTGAAAAAAGAAAAAGAACTGCTGGGCTTTTACATCTCTGGGCATCCGTTAAAGCCCTACGCGCCTATTATTGAATTGTACACCACCGATATTGAGCGTTTACGCCAGGCGCAAGAAAAGGGAGCGCCCATGCCCCGCTGGATCTTCATTGCCGGACAAATTGCCGATTTACGCACTTTGTACGATAAAAAACAACAAAAAATGGCTTTCGTAAAAATAGAAGATTTCCAGCGTATTTACGAAGTGGTCGTTTTCGGGTCGGTATTTCCCCAATTCGAGCCCTATTTACAGGCCGGACAGGTGGTCTTTGTTCAGGGGCGTTTGAATTCCGATCTGGAAGATAATGTGATCAAATTAATCGGAGAACGTATTTTTAATATCGATTCCGTTCCCGAGCGGCTTACCGAATCGCTTATCTTGCAAATTAAACCGGATGATTTGGACGATGTCAAAATCCATCATTTGAAGACCGGATTAAATAGCAGTCCGGGCAATACCCGTTTGTTTTTTGAAGTGGATTTGAACAACGATCATCCCTATCGGTTGTTTTCGAACAAGTTCAAAATTCAGGTAACGCGCAATATTTTAACACAATTGCAAAATATCGTCGGTCTGGATCACATCAAGGTTGAGGTACGCAACGTATGAAAGTAGTGGTGCAGCGGGTAAAACGGGCATCGGTAAAGGTGGACGGCAAAATTGTGGGGCAAATTGGTAAAGGTTTAATGTTGCTCATCGGTATCGCCGATACGGATACGGAGGAGGACATTGAATTCGTGGCGAACAAATGCCTGAACTTGCGTATTTTTGAAGATGCGGCCGGAAAGATGAATCGTTCTCTGTTGGAAGTAGGTGGTGAGATTTTGGCCGTTTCGCAGTTTACCCTTTTGGGCGATACACGTAAAGGGCGTCGTCCCAGTTTTGTCCATGCCGCCGCACCGGAAAAGGGGAAAGATTTTTACGAGCGTTTTGTCGAACGATTGCGCCGTTCGGGCGTAAAAGTGGAGACTGGTATTTTCGGCGCCATGATGGATGTGGAATTGCTCAATTACGGGCCGGTTACGCTGATTGTGGAAAGTAAATAGCAGTTCCTCCGACGTGCGCAGGTGATCAGACAAAAAAAGTTAGGTTTGGGAAAATGGATTCAAGTGCATTGCGAAAACTTTGGAGTCGGCGAATCACACATTACGTAACGGCCATAGTGGCTTTTGTGCTCATCGTTCTTTTATTTAACGATGTCATCATGCCCTGGTATGTGCGATTGGGGCAGGAATACGAGTTGCCGGATGTGGTTTCCATGCCGGTCGATCAGGCACGTGATTCTTTGGCCCGGGCCGGTTTTCAATTAATGATTAAAGATTCCGTTTACGATGAAAATTTTCCGCCCGGTACCATCACCGAACAGCAACCGGCCGCTTACAGTAAGGTGAAAAAAGGGCGCCATGTGTACGTTACGGTGAGCATCGGTGAAAAACCGATCATCATGCCCAATTTGTTTTTCAAATCGCCGCGAGAAGCCGAATTGATTTTAAAAGCCCACGGTTTGCAATTGGGCAATTTGTATTACGAATACTCCGATTTGGCTCTGCAGGATGTAGTCATCGGGCAGTCATTTCCCCAGGGACAAAAAGTCAAACCGGGCACTAAAATCGATTTAACCGTAAGTTTGGGGCCCATGCCCAAGCAAAAAGTGGTACCGGATTTAATCGGCAAAAGTTTGGATGCAGCTAAAAAACAATTGCAATTATTAGGGGTAAAAAATATCCGCGTGGAATACGAATTTAAAGAGAATATTTTACCGGAAACGGTCATCGGGCAGGACGTTAAAAAAGGAACGCCCATTGATCAAGTGCAAAGTATTACCTTAACCGTTAGTCAGTTACCGCAAAAAGAGGAATAATCGTGGCATATTTGGCACCTTCGATCTTATCGGCCGATTTAAATCGTTTGGCAGAGCAAATTCGCCTTGTGGAAAAACACGGCGCCGATTTCATTCATGTTGATGTAATGGACGGGCATTTCGTACCCAATTTAACGTTCGGCCCCATGATGGTGGAAGCGGTAAAACGCATTAGCTCCTTGCCGATCGATACACATCTCATGGTCAACGATCCCATGAAATTCATCGATTGGTTTGCCCGGGCCGGAGCGCACTACATTACCATTCATCAGGAGGCCTGTGTGCATCTGGACCGGGCCGTGCACCATATTAAACAATCGGGCTGCAAGGCCGGCATCTCTTTAAATCCGGCCACTCCGGTGGAAACCGTGCGTTATCTATTGCAAGAGGTGGATTTGATCCTTATCATGTCTGTCAATCCCGGTTTTGGCGGGCAGGCCTTCATTCCGTATGCCGAGGAGAAAATCCGTACATTAGCTCAAATGCGCCAACAGCAAAAGGCCTCCTTTTTAATCGAAGTGGATGGGGGCATCAATAAGCAAACAGCGGGCCGTGTGTTACAAGCCGGTGCCGATATTTTGGTAGCCGGAAATGCCATTTTCAAAGCGGCGGATGTGGCCGCAGCTTGTGCGGATTTAAAGGAGTTGGTCAAGTACAGCGGAACAGGGAAGTGAGAAACGACTTAAATTTAAAACGGGAACTCCAGCGTAAAGCCATTCACCTTACTTCGGCAGTTATCCCGCTTTTTTACGCCGTCACACACCAAAAAGGCTGGGTAGCCAATGTCCTTTTGATATTATTGGCCGGATTTTTACTGGTCGATGTGTTGCGGATGAAAATTTCCCTTGTGCGGCGTCTATTTATGCATATATTTGGTCCATTGCTGCGGGAAAAAGAGGTGCACAATCGCCTAACGGGCGCAACCACTATGTTGATCGGCATGTTGCTGACCGTGGCACTTTTTGATGAAAAACCGGCTGTCGTGGGCATGTTGTTTGTCAGCCTGGCCGATCCTGCGGCCGCCATTGTCGGAAGAATTTGGGGCAAGAATGCATTCTGGGGTAAAACCCTAGAGGGTTCGGCTGCCTTTTACCTGACAGCCTCGGCTATTATTCTGCTATTTACCAAATACAGTTGGGGCGGCTTGATTACGGCTTTGGTCATGACCGTTATTGAATTCTTGCCCATCGGTATTGATGATAATTTGCTGATTCCGGTGGTAACGGCCTATTTGTTAACCGTGATCTGAAAAGGTGCCTTTCTCTTCGCTCTCATGGGCTTTTGCTCTGAAAAAAATGCCGGAGAACGGGGCCGTTTGTTAAATATGGAAATGCCATGAAATGCAATTTTTGTAAAATGTTTTGAGGGGCTTTATGGGTAAATTAGGATTCTTTCTCTTACTAATCGCTTTTACTTTCAGTTCGGTTCAAGCCGGCGGTTTTAAAAAATATGCCGGTGAATTTATGAATTTGGGGGCAGGCAGTCGATTGACCGGGATGGCGGGCGCCGGCGTAGCCATGATTAACGATGCTTCGGCTTCCTATTGGAATCCAGCCGGTTTGGCTGCAGCAAGGGGATTGCAAATCCAGTTTACCCACAGCAAACAATTCATCAGCAGTATTCAACACGATTACCTGGCTCTGTCGCACCCCGTGGAAAATCATTCCACCGTGGGAATTTCTCTGTATTATTTTACTGTGAACGGCATTAAAGATAGCCGTCAGGCCTACAATGAAGCGGACGGCAAAATCGATTATTCCAAAATAAAAACATTTAATACAGGCGATTACGTACTCTATTTAAGCTACGGTCACCAGGCAAAGGAAAATTTACAATACGGCCTTAATGTAAAATTCATTTACCGCGATTTTAGTATCGAAAATGCGCTGGGTCTGGGCTTTGATTTCGGATTGCAATATCGCTGGTTTGATCGTTTTCGCCTGGGTTTGATGCTTAAAGACGTGACCAGTACCTTGATTGCCTGGAGTACCGGAGAAAAAGAATTCATTCCGCCCTCCCTGCGTTTTGGATTGAGTTATTTGTGGACGATACCCGCCCTGAATTTAAATATTCAACCTGCGGCTGATTTCCAGATGTTGTTTGAGGGGCGTAAATATGCCAGTCAATTTCATTTGGGGCCGGTGAGTTTGGATAGCTTTTGGGGAGTGGAAATCAATTACAAAAACGTATTGACCCTGCGCAGCGGTTTGGACGATTTACAGCGCTTTAATACGGGGATCGGCATCCGCATTCCTAAAATTTCTTTCGATTATTCTTTCACGGCCTACCAATCGGAGTTGGGTAATATTCACCGCATTACCGTACGTTTATTTTTGGACCCGCTTTTTGATTAACAATTGGCATTTAACGGCGTAAGGACTGTCTGCATAGTTCTTGCGCAAACGTTGACAAATGTCTTTGGCCCTTCCGATATCCTTCAAATAAATTTTGTAAATGCGGGCCGCTTTGTACAGATAATACGGGCTTTGTGTTGATTTGGGATTGGCGGTACTGAGCAAAACGTAACAGCGGGCCGCATACTCGTATTTCTTAAATCGTTTAACAAAAATGTGTGCCATGGAATCGACCAGAGCATAAAAGGTGGAGTCCTGCGCGTGTTTGTTTAAGTGCAAACCGATGAGCGTAACGGCTTCTTCATAGCGCTTGCTTTTGAAAAGCAACAGAGTAAGGCGCTTAAATGCCTTGCGAAACAAAGGGTGATCCGGGAAAGCATCCACAAACAGGCGGTAATTGTCAATGCCGGCATTCAGGGAATCCAGACGATCGGCGTACAATTCGGCCAAGTAAAATTGCGCTTGAGGTGCGATTTCATTATCGGGATAGGAATTGATTATTTGCACAAAAGCATTTTTGGCATCTTCCAATTTATTAAGGTACTTGTAATCGAGAAAGGCACTTCGAAACAGCGCTTCCGGTCGGAGCAGACTTTTTTTGTACAGGGCCATCAATTCGCGAAAATCGGCCTCTGCCGTAGCAAAATGCCCCAGGGTTTCGTTCAGATTTCCTTTTAAAAAAAGCAGGATATCGCCGGATTCATTCGTCTGCAGCGCACAACTGCCAAGATAAGCGTTTAAATCGTTTAAAAGGGGCGCGTTCAGTTTGGGCACATTAAGAGAAAAGAGAAAATTGTACAAATCCACCACGGCTTCTTCGGGCGAAGCAAAATATTTTTTACCTTGCATGTAGGTTAAAATCGTATCCCGCTCTTCAAGCAAGGAAGCGTTTTTAGTTTGAGTTAAAAGATGCTTCACTTTTTTTTGTGCTTCCGGGGCAATGCGGCTTTTGGGGAACAGGGTGGTTATTTTAAGGTATTGCAGCAAGGCGGCGAACGGTTGGCCGGCATCGCGTTGTACTTCGGCCAGCATCCACATCAATTGATCCGCTTGTTCGAAACGAGGATACTTTTGTAAAAATGCACGCAGTTCCGATTCCAAAAAAGAATCGTACCTACCATTGCTGTTTTCGAAATACACTTGTTGCAAAAAAGAGAAGCGGTCGTTCAGTCGTTCGTTTTGGGCGAACAAACCAAAGGATAACAGTAAAATAAGTACGATTGTTTTCATGACGTTTAATATGCCGATTCTTGGTAAAAGTTCCTATTTTATTTCCATTGGTTTCACAAAAATCACCTTTTCGTTTTGCACTTTCACGGTGCCCGGCGGTGCCTTGCGCATGCGGCTGACATAACGTACCTGCGTGTAAATCACCGGCACGGTGGAAGCGTGTTTGGCTTTACTGTGCGCCGCCGCCAGTTGGGCCGCCTGCTCGATGACATGCTTGGGCGGAACGCTGTTGCGCCCCGGTAAGTGGATGATCACATGTGATCCCGGAACGCCTTGGGCGTGCAACCAAATATCCCATTTGTGTGCAAAACGAAAGGTTAACAGTTCGTTGTTCGGCCCGTCCTTTCCGATGTACACATCCCATTTTTTGTCCAGAATAAGGCGTCGGAAAGCATATTTTAAATGGGCCGCCGGAATCGTATGTGTATTTTCATCCGCCCCATTGGGTAGAATTTTCATCTCTTTTAGTTTTTGTGCAAATTTTTTTAAACGGGTCGGGTCGTTTATTTTTTCCAACTGTTCTTTTAAGGCTTTAATTTCCGCCAATTCCTTTTGGTAGGTACTGCGGCGAATTTCGTGCAGGCGCTTTTCTTCGTTGAGCCGTTTGAATTTGTTAAAGTATTTTTGAGCATTTTCGGCTACCGATTTGGCGGGATTCAATTTAATTTTAATTTTTTCGCGCCGATCGGAAAAAATATTTTCCAGCTCCACCTCTTTGGCCCCTTTGGGGATGCTTGTTTTAAAAGTCAAAAGCAAATGTCCCTTAAGTTCGGCTTCCACTTTTCGTGCTTGTAAATCGGCATTTTGTTCTAATTTTTGCAAAGAATTTTGCAAGTAATGCAAGCGTTTTTGCAAGGCCTGGCTGCAAAGCGTGTGCAGCTTCAGGATTTCCTGTTTAAAGGTCAGTTCCCGGTAAAACAGGGACAGGGCCTTGTTGAGGGAATCGAAAGTTTTAAACCGAATCTCCGGCAGGGCTTCCAAATGGCGCAAAGGCAATATGGCAATGCGTTCAACGTGGTCGTTCCGATAATACAAATAGCTCCGGGAAGCGTTTATTTCCGAACTCATTTGCCCCAATGTGTTTACCATGCGCTGCAGATCATGCGAGGATAATCGTTCGATGATTTGCGTTTTATCCAATTGCAAACGAAAAAAAATTTCATTCAGTAATACGTTATTCAAAGCAACGAAATGTTTCTTGAAGAAAGTAAACAACGTCTCCGATTTTTCCCGTGTGAGCAGATCACGGAGCAATTCCTTTTCAAGAGCACTCAGGACAAGTTTGGGTGCTGCCTGCGCGGAAATCTCGTCCGGATAGCTGCTTTTGTCTTTAAAAGTCGAAATGAGTTGTTTTTGCCCGTTAAACAGGAAAACATTAAAATAGGGGGCGTAAAAAAGAGCTTCCAGAAAATAGCCGCTCTCCAATTCGCAAATCACATGCTTATCGAACGGTTTTAAATGCAAATCCAAAATTGTCCGGCCCTCGATTTCGGAAAAGATTTTTAAAGAGGGCTGGTGCACATGCTTTGCCACAGAAAGCAACAGATAAGGATGATCGGGGGAAACCGAAATCCGCAAAAAATGCTCATCGCCCAAAGGTAAGACCAACTCGTCCTTCTGGTAAGTAAACGGTTGGGCCATCGGTCGACCCAATACTTGCGGTTTTATTTCCTTAATGAGCCGTTCGAATAAGAAATAGTTTTTGTGCATGTACTGTTTTTGCTTTTAATAATTGAGATCGATAAATTAACCGTTTGAATACATTTTTGAATACGAAACGCATCGAACGGAAGCACGGAATCGTAAAATCGAAAAATGTCGCAATCGAAATAGGATTTCAATATCGAATTCGATTGTTTCCTCCTCGGAATCCTTATTAAAGAGCAACGGAACTCCGCAAGCGTGTGTTAAAGATTCCGAGCATCTTACGGGCTATTCGATGTCATGGTTCAATTTACAAATAAATGAGTTAAAAATAAACTCGTGTTCATCGGGGAAATTCCTTGGATAAACACGATTCAATTTAAAACGGAGATGTACCATGCGCAGCATGACAGGCTACGGCAAAGGTTTGGGCCGTGATGAAAATTTTGAAGTGAGCGTAGAAATTAAAAGCGTAAACAATCGTTTTTTGGATTTTAATATTCGATTGCCGAAAGAATTGAGTCACGAAGAGATGGCCATTCGTGATTTTATTAAGACAAAGGTCTTACGCGGTAAAGTAAACGTTTTCGTGAATGTACGTGAGAATCCGCAGAGCGAAAACGGTTTGTTTGTGAATTGGCAAGCTCTTAAGAAAAACTTTAATCACCTGCTGGCCATTCGCGATACGTTGGGTATTAAGGATGAAGTTCGCCTGGAACACCTTTTGTCGTTTCCCGAAGTTTTTAATCCGGATTTGGAAGAAATAGCTCAGGAAAAGCTCCATCCGTTGGTTTTTGCGGCTTTGGGCCAGGCCATGGATGAATTCATGCGCATGCGTGAAGCCGAAGGGGAAAATATTTTACGGGATGTGCGCAACCGTTTACAAAAGGTGGCCCAGATCACTCGGGAAATCGAAACTCTGGCACCGGTAAATCTACAGAATGAATTCGATCGTTTGTACAAAAATGTCTTGCAGTTGATTGGCGAGAAGAAGTTAGACCGGGATCGTTTGGAGCAGGAGATTGCCATTATTTCCGATCGGGTGGATATTACCGAGGAATTGGTACGCATGAAAAGCCATTTGGATTTATTCGAAAAAACTCTGCAAACCGATGGTGAAGTGGGGAAGCGCCTGAATTTTATTTTACAGGAAATGAATCGCGAAGCGAACACCATGAATTCCAAAACCACCATGCTGGAAATAGCCCACCGTGTGATCAAAATTAAAGAGGAAGTGGAAAAGCTGCGCGAGCAGATTCAGAATGTGGAATGAAAGTGAGATAGTTGGATCCCGTTAAATTCTTTGAGCTTTCATTACTTCATACAAAATTCTACTTGAGTAAAACGCAGGTAACCCCGGTGTAACGTCATTTAACCAAGAAACGGATTTCGAACAATGCAAACCTACACGATCAATAAAAAGCACAGGTCATCGTTTCATTTTCCTTTACCTTCGAAAGAATGGCAAAGAGCCGGGAAGGCCGAGATTTCCCGCTTTTTACCGGAAAGCAGTTCCCATCATCCGCAAACCACCGTTCGTTTGCTGTACGATCAACAGGG
>CAZHIZ010000004.1:18255-20436 GCA_964532875.1 uncultured Caldithrix sp.
AAATACGTTCCACATTTAAAAAGCCCATCGTTGAAGAAACGGCAGAACCTATTGATTGGGAAGTCGAATTTTTTATTTCATTTGATGTGTTACTACGCTATATTCCCGAAATGAAAATAGCGGGGCGGGGCAGCCGTTGGCGGGGCAATTTTTACAAATGTGCCGAAAATAATTCACATCCGCACTGGGCGGCCTGGGCTCCCGTACCGGAACTAAATTTTCATTTGCCTCTTTACTTCGGTGGTTTTATTTTTAATTAATCATTGTAATTTAACTGCAGGGAACCCGTTGCAAACGTTAAAAGAAAAAAAATATACGGATAATAGTTGGGATTTTGAGGAAGCCGATACCAAAAGTTTAACCCATTGTTTTCATGCCTATCCGGCCATGATGATTCCACAAATTGCCTCCAGATTAATCGAAAAGTACGGCACCCAGGCTCGGTTGTTATTTGATCCGTTTTGCGGTACCGGTACATCCTTAGTAGAAGCCAACGTTCATGGTATCGAAGCCGTGGGTACCGATTTGAACCCTTTGGCACGATTAATAGCTCAAGCTAAAACCACTCCCATTCCTTTGAGCCTATTGGATCATTATATTCGAGAATTTAATACCCTGTTGCTTTCCATAAGATTAGGGCGAGATGAGAGCATTAAAGTGCAATTACCGGATTTTAATAATTTGAATTTTTGGTTCACTGAAGAAGTGCAGGTTAAATTAGCCCGATTAAAAGGTTTTATTGATTCCATTGATGATGCTTCCGTGCGTCGTTTTTTCTACGTAGCCTTTAGCGAAACTGTCCGTGAAAGCTCGTTAACCCGTAACAGTGAATTTAAATTATACCGTTTACCCCAAAAAAAACGTGAAAACTTTCGTCCAGATGTTTACGGGATTATGGAACGGAAAATTATCCGTAATCGCAAAGGGTTAATGGAATTTATGCAACAACGAACGAAACCGGTTCGCGCTCGCATTTATGATTTTAATACGGTTAATGGTATCCCTACTGAAATTCTTCCCGAAGAATCGGTAGATTTAATTTTAACTTCGCCCCCTTATGGCGACTCGCGTACGACAGTGGCCTACGGGCAATTTTCACGTTTGGCCAATCAATGGTTAGGTTTTACCGATGCTTCTAAGTTGGACAAAGAGCTTATGGGAGGACGACCGCTTGACTTGGATGATACGTTTGGTATTGAAATTTTGGATTCCGTTTTAGCGGAAATAAAAGCGCGGGATGAAAAACGGGTAAAAGATGTTTATGCATTTTATCGTGAATATCAAAAAGCGATCGATAATATTTCCAAAACATTACGATCCGGAGGTTATGCCTGCTTTGTGGTGGGTAATCGTCGTGTGAAATCGATTACTCTGCCTACCGATGAAATCACCGTAGCCCTGTTTTCAAGAAACGGTTTTGATCATATCGAGACAATTTTACGGCGTATTCCTAATAAGAGAATGCCTTTAAAAAATAGTCCTACAAATGAAGTCGGTAAAAAGGATTCAACCATGAATTTCGAATACATCGTTGTAATGCGCAAGCAATAGGGAGAAAACATTGAATTTAAAGGAATTAACCGATAAACTAAAAGCCATTGAAAAATTAGGATATGTAAGAGCGTTGCGTAAGGGAAATACCGGCGTCGGATTTACTTTTGAAACGCTTATGGGGTTAGGTGAAACGAATATTCCGATTCCTGATATTGGTGGTCGTGTAGAAATTAAGACAACGCGGAAAAATAGTACATCTTTGGTAACGCTTTTTACTTTCAATCGCAGCGTATGGCAAAAAAGTCAACGTGAAATTATTGAACAATATGGGTATCGCGACGGTAAGGGTAGGCTTGCTTTAAAATCGACGCTATTTTTAAATCGTGGAAATTCGTTAGGGTTATCCTTGGCAATAGATGAAGAAAAAAATATTATCCGTCTGTTTGGACATCATCAAGAATGTTTGGCAGAGTGGGATGTGTATGTGATGGTTGGGAAATTTTCTTCTAAATTAAGTCGATTATTGTTTATATTAGCTGATCGACGTATTTTGGAAGGCAGGGAAGAATTCCATTATAATGAAGCTTATTTATTGACGGAACCTAATCCAAGAAATTTTTTAGATGCTTTTAAAAATTCATTAGTTGGCATTGATTTGCGAATGCACTTAAAAGAGAATAATTCTGT
>CAZHIZ010000004.1:20536-35694 GCA_964532875.1 uncultured Caldithrix sp.
AGGCACAGTAAAGATTATTTGGTTTTAATTCCCTTTCCTGTGTAATTTTTGTTTTTGTCAAATAGGGTTTAATACAACAATCGAGGCGCACCATGTCATTTGCAGGTCAACGTATTTTCATTCTTTTGGTTTTATTTTT
Source organism: uncultured Caldithrix sp. (assembly GCA_964532875.1). Lineage (GTDB taxonomy): Bacteria > Calditrichota > Calditrichia > Calditrichales > Calditrichaceae > Caldithrix. Next base: position 20,676 of record CAZHIZ010000004.1, read on the forward strand.
AGGTTTACATGGTTCTGTAATCAAAGCGCAAAAGGTTACGGATTGGGAAAACCCCGAGATGTTCAACCAAAACAAAGAAGAACCCCACGTAACGTTTATTCCTTTTGACAATGAAAAGGAAGCACGAAAATTGCGCTTTGTGGATTCGCCCTATTATCATTCGTTAAACGGTATGTGGCGTTTTAAGTGGGTTAAACGTCCGGCCGACGTGCCGCGTGGCTTTTATAAAGACGATTTCGATGTGCAATCGTGGAAACGGTTTCCGGTTCCGGCCGATTGGGAATTCAACGGCTATGGCATTCCCATTTATGTTAATCAGCGTTACGAATGGACTACGCACCCCAATCCGCCGCACGTACCGCATGATTACAATCCCGTCGGTTTGTACAAGCGCCGGTTTTCGGTGCCGCAAAAGTGGAAAGGCCGGGAGATTTTCATTCACTTCGGCGCGGTGAAATCGGCTTTTTACATCTGGATTAACGGGCAATACGTGGGATACAGCCAGGGTTCCAAAACACCGGCCGAATGGGATATTACCCCATATTTGCATCCGGGTGACAACTCCGTGGCTTTACAGGTTTTCCGCTGGTCCGACGGCTCGTATCTTGAATGCCAGGATTTCTGGCGCGTGAGCGGCATTGAACGGGATGTTTATCTTTATTCGGCCCCTAAAATTCGTTTTCGTGATTTTTTTGTTCATACCGATCTGGACGAACACTATCGGGATGCCCAATTACAAGTGGCCGTGGATTTAAGGCATCATCTAAGTAAAAATCCGAGCGCTAAATTTACGGTAGAACTTAAACTTTTCAATCCCCGCCATCGCTTTGTTTTAAAAACGCAGAAAGTTTTCCGTTTTAAGCAAAAAGATGCCCACATTACTTTAGCGAGCAAGGCACCGAATCCTTTAAAATGGACGGCGGAAACACCTTATTTGTATCGGGTGATACTTTTATTGAAAGATGAAACCGGAAAAACACTGGAAGTCGTGACCAATCGTATTGGCTTTCGTAAAATCGAAATCCGAAACGGACAATTACTCGTGAATGGCGTCCCTGTTTACATCAAGGGCGTTAATCGGCACGAGCATGACGAACGCACCGGCCATGTGGTCTCCTATTCGGACATGATCAAAGACATTCGCTTGATGAAAGAATTCAACATCAATGCCGTGCGTACCAGTCACTATCCCAACGACCCGAAATGGTACCGGCTTTGCGATATGTACGGCATTTATGTGGTGGATGAAGCAAACATCGAATCGCACGGCATGGGCTACGGTGCGCGCAGTTTGGCCAAACAACCCGAATGGCTGGCCGCCCATCTTGATCGTATTAAGCGCATGGTCGAACGGGATAAAAACCACCCCTCGGTCATCATTTGGTCGCTGGGTAATGAAGCCGGAGATGGAATTAACTTCGTCAAGGCTTCCGAATGGATTCACCGGCGAGATCCCGGCCGTCCCGTACAATACGAACGGGCCGGCGAGAAGAAATACGTGGATATTGTAAGCCCCATGTATCCGTGGGCCTATTTGGAACGCTACGGATACCGCTGGCATGAAGATCGACCTCTAATCATGTGCGAATATGCTCACTCCATGGGCAATAGCGACGGCAACCTTAAGGAATATTGGGATGTCATCCAGCGCTATCCCAATTTACAGGGTGGTTTTATTTGGGATTGGATTGATCAGGGCATTGCTCGCTACGACTCGCTCAGCGGTAAAAAATGGTGGGCTTACGGAGGTGATTTCGGCCCGGAGGGCACACCGAGCGACGGAAACTTTTGCATCAACGGATTGCTTTTGCCCGACCGTACGCCCCATCCGGCTTTGTGGGAAGTAAAAAAGGTGTACCAAAATGTGAAGTTCGCAACCATACCATTTGCTACGAATAAAATTAAAATCGAAAATAGGTATTCGTTTACGAATTTAAATGGCTTCAATATCGATTATTTTGTGCAGGCTAACGGCAAAACCGTTTTTAAAAAGCGCTTGCCCCTGTTAAACGTGGCCCCGGGCCGCGACACGGTCGTGGTGATTGCCTTACCTACGCCGTTACCTCAACAAGGTGTGGAGTACACGTTGAATTTTTCGGTGAAAGCTCGCGAATCGCATTGGGCGCGCCCCAAGGGGCAGGAAGTCGCCACGGCACAGTTTCTGTTACCCTGGAGCACGGATGAGAAAGATAGCGTGACCGGCGAATATCCGGAGATCATCGTAAGGAAATCCAAGAATGCGATTCGTTTAATCGGTGATGAGTTCCAATTAAACTTCGACCCGCATTTAGGGACATTGACTTCTTTCAAACAAAAGGGGCGTGAGTTGTTGAAAGCCGGACCTTTACCCAATTTCTGGCGGGCACCGACGGACAACGACTTCGGCAACAAAATGCCCGAGCGTTGTGCGCCCTGGCGGCAGGCAACTTACGGACGCAGGATAACTTCGGTTTCGTTAAAGAAAGTAAAAAGCGGGCACGTACGGCTGCAAGTGCATTTCACCTTTCCCTCTGTGCATTCCGACATGACGATCAAATATGATGTGTTCGGTAATGGGCTGGTTAAGGTGGATAATCAACTTGATGTGGGTAAAGATCTTCAGTTGCCCGAATTGCCGCGTTTCGGTTTGCGCATGCGTGTGGATAGCTCTTTGAAGCAAGTGCGTTGGTTCGGGCGCGGGCCGCATGAAAATTATTGGGATCGTAAGCGTAGTGCTTATTTAGGAGATTATTCCATGTCTGTGGAAAAAATGTTTTTTCCTTACGTTAGTCCACAGGAAACCGGATACCGTACCGATACCCGCTGGCTGGCTTTGCAAGACAGCACGGGAAGCGGTTTATTATTCATCGGTAATCCGACATTTGATTTTTCCGCCTTGCGTTATTCCATGGAAGAGTTGGAACGGAAGTTTCGCGGAGAGAAACATCTGAATCAGATTCATGAAGGCGATTTTGTGGAAGTGATGATCGATTACGGGCAAACGGGTCTGGGGGGCGATGATAGCTGGTGGGCCAAACCGCATGCCCAATATGTGTTGTTGCCGCAAAATTACCACTATTCCTTTTGGCTTCGACCTTTATCGGCCAAAGCCGATCCTGCAAAAGTAGTCAGGCAACTTCCTTAAAATAGGGCCAGCATTACCTTAAAAACGTTTGGGCCGGGAGGCATAAAAAGGACTTAAAGCCTCCGGCCCCTGATGAACAGAACAAATCCTCCCGCAATTTCTGAGTTGTCTAATTGTACATTTAGATAATGCCCGGGCCACACATATCCGACTTGTAAAATTCGTGCTATGTTTCGTTAAGGAATAAATGCGGGCAGAATAGGAAGCGATTTGAGCCGAGGCCGTTTTGTTCTCCTCCCCCAATTCCCAGTTCCCAATTCCAAGTTCCCAGTTCCTGATTCCAAGTTTCAAGTTTCCAGTTCCTGATTCCAATTCCCAACACCTAACGTATCCCGGCAAACCGCCCGTCGCAAACAATTCAATTGCTATTCCGAAGGGGGCAAACAGCAGAAATTGTAATTTGAAACAATAAAATAAAAGGTCATGCGGTAATTGAAAATAGTGATGCAAAAGAAATTGGTTAAATTGGTACTGCATTGGCCAGAGAAATATTTGTTCTTTATTTGATGTGAAAAGCACCATTCCTTTGATTTATCTATTTACAGCAAACAAAAATATACGTACATTTATCAATAAAAAAAGTTACGGTAGAAGAGAAGGAAACAGAAGAGCGGTTGGGAATTAGGTGATTGGGTGAATAGGGCATCAGTAGCCGGTTGGCCCTTATCCCTTAACATTTTACGATTAACGAAATTTCCATTTTTCTCTAATTTATCCAGGTTAGGATTTTAAGATGAGTAAGAAATTGTTTTTAGTGGATGGCTCGGCTCTTTATTACCGCAGTTATTTCGCCTTTAGCCGCAATCCGTTAATTAATTCTAAAGGCGAAAATACCTCAGCCACATTCGGTTTTTTAAATGTACTTCTCAAACTGATCGAGCTGGAGCATCCGGATTATTTGGCCATTGTGTTCGATACCAAGGCGCCGACTTTCCGCCACAAAATTTATGAAGAATACAAAGCCACGCGGGAAAAAATGCCCGAAGAAATGGCGGCGCAATATCCGCGTTTAATCGAAACGTTAAAAGCGGCCAATTTCCCCATCCTGGAAAAGGAAGGCTACGAAGCGGACGATATCATCGGTACACTGGCTAAAAAGTTCGGAAAGGAAGGAGTGGACGTTTACATTCTTTCCGGCGATAAGGATATGGCTCAGTTGGTGAACGGTCATGTCTTTCTTTACAATTTACCCAAAGCTCAGGCCGAGCCTGAAATATTGGATAGGGCCAAAATTAAAGAGAAATTCAAAGTAGAACCGGAGCAAATCGTCGACTGGCTGGCTCTGATGGGAGACAAATCGGACAATATTCCCGGCATTCCCAAGGTGGGTGAAAAAACCGCTGCCGGGCTGCTGAATGAATTCGGTTCACTGGAGGAAATTTACAAGCGCATCGATAAAGTGGACAAAGCCTGGTTGCGTGAAAAATTATTGCAATACAAAGAACAAACCCAACTGGCCAAAAAATTGGCAACAATCGAAACGAATGTGCCCATTGATGTTCGTCTGGAAGATTTGAAGTTCAGGATGTGGGATATCGAAAAAGTCGGGCCCATTTTGAAAGAGCTTGAGTTCCGTACACTTTACAATCGCATGGCTGCCATGAGTCGCGGCGAATTGAATCCGTTTGCTTTAAAAAAGCATGATCGCAACAATGTGCATTATGTTTTAATCGAGTCCGAAGAACAATTGGACAGCTTGATAAACAAATTGGAAAAAGCCGAACGCTTTGTTTTCGATTTGGAAACCAGCTCGCTCGATTTTTTGGATGCCGAGATCGCCGGGATTGCTCTTAGCTGGAATGCCAAAGAAGCTTACTATATCGCGGTAAAACATCAGGGCGGCGGTTTAACCACGGATTTAGTGCTCGAAAAATTACGGCCCATTTTTGAAAACAGCCGCTATTTGAAAATCGGCCAAAATATGAAATACGATGCTCTGATCATGGAGCAGAACGGCCTGCCGGTCAAAGGCATGCATTTCGACACCATGATCGCTTCGTATTTATTGAATCCGGCTAACCAACACGGGCTGGATAAACTTTCCGAAGAATATTTAAGTTACGAGATGATTCACATCGAAGAGATCATCGGTAAGAAGGGCAAAAAACAAAAGGTCATGACCAATCTGCCGGCGCAATTTGTTTACGAATATGCCTGCGAAGATGCGGACATTACCTTCCGTTTGTACGAGATTTTAAAGGATGAATTGCAAGAGCACGGCATGGCCGACTTGTTTTACAATCTGGAAATGCCCGTGATGTACGTATTGATGCGCATGGAGCAGCGCGGGGTAAAAGTAGATCGGGATTTGCTTAAACAGTTATCGGATCAATTGGCCCAAAAGATTGCCGAATTGGAAAAAAGTATTTTTGAAAAAGCGGGGGAAGCGTTTAATTTGAATTCACCTCAACAATTGGGGGTTATCCTGTTCGATAAGCTGCAAATTCACAAGGAATTGGGCCTGCGTAAACCTTCGCGCACCAAAACGGGGCAGTACTCGACTTCTGAAAAAACTCTGGAACGTTATCTGGCGCATCCCGTGGTATCCGCAATCATGGAATATCGAAAATTGGTCAAACTGAAAAATACCTACATCGACGCTTTGCCCAAACTGATTCATCCTAAAACGGGAAAAATTCATACCTCTTACAATCAAACCGTCACGGCAACGGGACGTCTATCTTCCAGTAATCCCAATCTCCAGAATATTCCAATTCGAACGGATCTGGGCAAGGAAATCCGTAAGGCATTCATTCCTTCTAAAGAAAATTATTTGATTCTAAGCGCCGATTATTCGCAAATCGAATTGCGCATTATGGCCCATCTATCCGGTGATGAAACCATGATCGAAAATTTCAAAAAAAACAAGGATATCCACGCGGCGACCGCAGCTTTGATCTTTAATATTCCGGTGCAGGAAGTGACCCCGGAGCACCGGCGCAAGGCTAAAGAAATTAATTTCGGTATTATTTACGGCATGACGCCCTACGGTCTGGCCTCGCGTCTGGGTATTTCAAAAGAAGAAGCCCAAGAATTCATTGCCGATTATTTCGCCACCTACCCCAAGGTAGGGGAATTCATGCAAAAGATGATTGCATTTGCCCGCAAGCATCACTATGTGGAAACCATGATGCACCGCCGCCGTTATCTGCCTGAAATTTTGAACAGTAACCAGAATATTCGCGAATTTGCCGAACGAACGGCTATCAATACACCGATCCAAGGGTCGGCCGCCGATCTGATTAAAAAGGCCATGATCGACGTGCAAAATTACATCGAATCGCAAGCCGTTCCGGCCGGCATGCTTTTGCAGGTGCATGACGAATTGGTTTTCGAAGTGGAATCTTCCGTGGCGGAAGAGTTTGCCTTAAAGGTTAAGGATCTAATGGAACATGCTGCTGATTTACGAGTCCCTTTGGTCGTGGACTGGGGGCTGGGCAAAAACTGGTTGGAAGCCCATTAAGAATTTGATCGCAGATGGAAAAGTTTAGTAAGGGAAAAGAGGAAGTACAAAATAAAAAATAAAAAATACAAAATAAGGGGAACGGCACATTACAAGTATGGTGTACGAATTGACGATCCGGCAATTGACAACCCATTTACCTTTTCCCTTTAACTCTTAACGAACAACGGTTAACGGGATGCAAATCCGGTTACTGCCCCGGAGCAGTTGGCCTTAACCACAGGAGAAATCATGCGATATGTCACTCTCTTTTTAACGCTTTTTTTGATTTTAAGCGCCTGCCAGAAAAAAGCCCAAAAACAGGTGCCCGGACAATACAGTCAGTACACTTTACTGCCGAACGGTTGGCGTCTGACACCGGTAGGCCGACACGTGGAAATCGGGGAGTTGCCGCTGAATATGGTCGTAACGAAAAACGACCAATTCGCCATTACCGTGAATAGCGGCATGGGACCGCACTCTTTATCGCTAATCGATTTGGACAGTTTGAAAGAAGTGCAACGCGTTCCCATTCCCAAAACCTGGCGGGGCCTGGCCGTGAGCGACGACGAACAAACCGTTTTTGTCTCAGGTGCCAACGACGACTGCCTGCGCATTTTTTCGTTTCAAGGCGATACTCTTGGCTACCAGGACAGCATCTCTTTGAGAACGAACGGTAAAAAAGAAAAGGTCTCCGTTACCGGTGTGGCTTACCGAAAAGGCACTAATGAGGTTCTGGCCGTTTCCAAGGAGAGCAACAGCCTTTATCGTATTTCATTGAAAAAGCACCAGGTAACGGACGTTTTGCCCATGGACGGAGCCTGTTTCGATCTTTTAATCCATCCCAAGAAACCTGTAGCTTTCGTTTCCGTGTGGGGAAAGCACGAAGTTGCCGTGGTCGATTTGCAAACTTTCAAAATCAAAAGCCGTATTCCGGTCGGTGATCATCCCTGCGATATGGCCATGACCAAAGACGGGGAATACCTGTTTGTGGCCAACGCCAATTTCAATTCTGTCTCGGTAATCAATACCGAAAAGGGCAAAGTTGTGGAAGTGTTGAACGCTGCCCTTAAGGCCGATATGCCTTACGGCAGCACTCCGAATAGCGTTGCCTTGAGTCCGGATGAAAAACGGCTTTACATTGCCAATGCCGACAATAACTATGTAGCGGTGTTTGATATTTCGCAGATACTCCATGCCCGCAGTCTGGGCTTTATTCCGGTCGGATGGTACCCCACGGTGGTGCGAACCTTGCACCATAAAAACGTGTTGTTGGTAGTCGATGGCAAAGGGCTGGCCTCCATGCCTAATCCGTTGGGGCCCAAACCAGGTGTTAAAAACAGCAAGCAGTTAAATCAAGGTAAGGATGAATATATCGGGCGGCTTTTCAAAGGAGCCCTTTCCTACATCCCTGTGCCCGATGAAAAGACGTTGGGGCGCTGGACAAAATGGGTTTACCAAAACACCCCTTTCACCCGCGAGAAGCCCAATCGCCGTTACCGCCAAACGGTTGTGCCCTCCGAACACAACGGTCGACGAAGTACGAAAATTCGTTACGTATTTTACGTGATTCGTGAGAATCGTACTTACGATCAGGTTTTAGGCGATATGAAAGAGGGCAACGGCGATTCTACTTTGTGTCTCTTCCCCGATTCGATTACCCCCAATGCGCACCGTTTAGCTCGTGATTTCGTTTTGTTTGACAATTTTTACACCGATGCGGAGGTCAGCGCCGACGGACACAATTGGTCAACTGCGGCTTATGCTTCCGATTACACGGAAAAAACCTGGCCTACCTATTACGGTGGCAAAGGCGGCAGTTACGATTACGAAGGCAGTAAGGAAATCGCTGCTCCCAGCAGTGGATATTTGTGGGACAATGTTTTGAATCATGGTTTAACGTTCCGCTCGTACGGGGAGTTTGCCTGGCACGATCCCAAACATCCGGGTAAATACAAGTCCAATTTGAAACGCTTAATGCCCTTTACACCTACGGATTATCCCTGTTTCGATCTTTCCATACCGGACACATTTCGTGTGGCGCGCTTTAAACACGATTTCGACAGCCTGTTGGCCCGCAACGCCGTGCCCGATTTAAGTATTATTCGTTTACCGAACGACCATACGGCCGGTACGATGGAAAATTTTCCCACGGTAAATGCCATGATTGCCGAGAACGACTATGCTCTGGGCCAATTGGTGGATTACATCAGTCATTCCAAAATTTGGCCGCAAAGTATCATTTTTATTCTTGAAGACGATGCCCAGGACGGTTCGGATCATGTGGATGCCCATCGTTCCGTTTTGTTGGTAGCCGGGCCGTATGTGAAACGCCATTTTGTGGATCACACCATGTACAGCACCAGCGGTGTGATCAAAACCATGGAATTGATCCTGGGCTTAAAACCCATGACCCAGTTCGATCTTTCGGCCAGTCCGTTGTTGGCTATTTTCAGCGATCAGCCCGACACGAGTGCTTACCGGGGCATACGTCCTAAGGTCGATTTTAAGGAACGCAATACGGCAGAAATGTACGGCGCTCAGCGTTGCAAGCAGTTTAATTTAAAAGTGGAAGATGCCATTCCGGATTTGGAATTTAGCGAAATTATCTGGAAGGCGGTTAAAGGGGCCGATTCCCCCATGCCGGCGCCGGTACACAGCGCATTTGTACGTGTCACGGATGACGATTGATGGGCACAACAAAAAGCGTTTGCGATCTTTGCAAAAGGGGAGAACGGAAAGCAGCAATCTGTGAAATTACAGGTCGGCTGTGAAGCGGTAAAAAAGTAGCGGCCGGGTTAAAAAATTACAAACGGATTCATTTTTATTTTCATTGAAAAGTTTTTGTACGTATTTTAGGAAAAAAGAAAAGTTCGCATGGGGAGGTAGTTAGTTGGGTGATCAAACTATTAGGCAAAGTCGTTGTGATCATTCTAATGACCAGTTTTGCCGTGTGTTTTTCCGTCAGGTCATCCGAGCTGCGCGCTTCATGCGGCTTGCCCGGTAATTTGTTCATTTATTTAACTAAGTAGTTAGTTGAACGATCAAACTATTAAGTTCGACTTTCAAGAAAGGAGTGCCAATGCAAAAAGAAGAAATCAAAACCAAGGTCAAACAGGTTATCGCCAATGTTTTGGGAATGGATCCCGCTGAAATCAGTGATGAAGCCAATTTTATTTTCGATTTGGGTGCCGATTCAAGGCAAAGCCTGGAGCTGGTCGCTGCTTTTGAAGAAGAATTTGACATCGAAATGGACGAAGACAAAGCCCTGGAAGTGCAAACCGTGGCCGATGCAGTCGATTTTATCGCGCAGTACGTGGCGTAACCTGAAAAATTAAAAAAGCGGAGTTTAGGCATGAATGGATTGACAGAAAGCCAGAAAGAACATTTCCGAAAAATATTTTATCCCGAATCCGTGGCCGTTGTTGGTGCGAATCGTGTTCCCGGTACGGTCCCGTATGATATGTTGATTAATATTTTACACAGTGATTTTACCGGTGTCGTTTACCCGGTAAATCCCAGAGAAAAAGCCATAGCCGGTGTTAAAACCTACAAATATGTCCTCGATATTCCGGATCCGGTCGATTTGGCGGTCATCGTTTATCCCAGCTCGGTTTGTAATTTGGCCTTAGAGCAATGCGGGCAAAAGGGGATTAAGTCGGTTATTATTATTTCGGCCGGTTTCCGTGAAATAGGTGGCGTGGGAATTGGACGGGAAAAGCAGTTATTGGAAATCGCCCGTAAGTACGATATCAACTTTATCGGGCCCAATTGCTTAGGGGTGATTAATACCGATCCCTTAGTCAATTTAAACGCCTCGTTTGCACGTAAAATGCCCGAAGCCGGTAATATCGGTTTTCTCTCCCAGAGCGGCGCCTTGTGTACCGCTGTTCTCGATTACGCACAGGCCAAACACATCGGGTTCTCCAAATTCATCAGTTTCGGTAATAAGGCGGATATTAACGAAATCGATCTTTTGTATTATTTGGGGCAAGATGCCAAAACAAAGGTCATTTTAATCTACTTAGAAGAGATCAGTGACGGGCGCGGTTTGATGAAAGCGGCCCGGGAAATTATCGCCGAAACCGGCAAACCCATTTTGGCCATTAAATCGGGACGCACGGCTGCCGGAGCCAGTGCCGCCGCCTCGCACACCGGTTCTTTGGCCGGTAGTGATGAGATTACCGATGCCGCCATGCGTCAGGCCGGTATTATCCGCTGCAACAACATCGAAGAGATGTTCAACCTGGCTACGGCTTTTGCCTACCAACCCTTGCCGGATAATAATCGCGTGGCCATCATTACCAACGCCGGCGGCCCCGGTGTGTTAACGACGGACGCCACCATTAACGAAGGTTTACAATTGGCGCAATTTTCCGAAGAGACCACGGCTATGTTCAAGAAAACACTGCCTAAAACGGCCAATATCAAGAATCCCGTGGATGTCATCGGAGATGCCCGTGCCGATCGCTACAATATCGCCTTGTCGCAAGCTTTGAAGGATCCCAATGTGGATGGCGTTTTCGTTATTCTTACTCCGCAATCCATGACGGATATCGAAGCCATTGCCCGAGAAATTGTGCAGGTTTCCGGACGTTACGACAAGCCCATCTTTACTTCATTCATGGGCGAAAAAGATGTGTTTGCCGGTATTGATATCTTGCAACGCAACCGTATTCCGCATTACACGCTGCCGGAAACGATGGCCAAGGCGTTTGCTACAACCTATCGTTTTAATAAACGCCGGACACTGCCTCTGGCGAAATTTGAACCGTTTAAAGATGTGGATCAGAAAAAAGCGCAGGCCTTACTCGAAAGCGCCAAACAGGCCGGTAAAAGCTATCTGGCGGAATACGAGGCTTCGGAAGTTTTGGCCGCTTACGGATTGCCGGTGGTTAAAAGCAAAATTGCAACCACGGCGCAGGAAGCGCAAAAATTGGCCTCCGAAGTCGGGTTTCCTTTGGTCATGAAAGTAATGTCGGCCGATGTGGTGCACAAATCAGACGTGGGCGGCGTTGTTCTTAATATCAACAGTGCACAGGAAGCGGCCCGGGCTTTTGAAACCATTACGAAGAATGTTAAAAAACACCAGCCGCAGGCCAAAATCGACGGGATTCTGTTACGCCAGATGATTCCCGACGGTGAAGAAGTGATTCTGGGCGTAAAACGCGATGTCTCGTTCGGTCCGGTTGTGATGTTCGGTCTGGGCGGTATTTTTGTGGAAGTGGTTAAGGATATCGCATTTAAAGTGGCTCCCGTAACTTCGTCGGAAGCCGAAGACATGGTTCGCGAAATTAAAGGGTCGCCGTTATTGTTCGGCATGCGCAACCGTCCGGAACGCGATGTGAAGGCATTAGAAGAAAGTATTCGCAGACTTTCACAGTTAGCGTACGAATGTCCGCAAATACAAGAATTGGATATTAATCCCCTGATTGTATTGGAAAAAGACAAAGGGTGTTTCATTGCAGACGCCCGCATCATTCTTTAAAATTTTATGAAAGGAGCATGATATGCGTATCATCATTCATGAAAACTATCAGGCGCTCAGCAAATGGGCGGCTTACTACATTGCCAGCAAAATTAACAAGGCCAAGCCGACCCCGGAAAAACCGTATGTTTTAGGTTTACCGACTGGTTCATCGCCCATTGGCACCTATCAAGAATTGGTTCAATTGTACAAACAGGGCAAGGTTTCTTTCGAAAACGTGGTGACCTTTAATATGGACGAATATGTGGGCTTACCGGAAGATCATCCCGAAAGCTATCATTATTTTATGTGGCATCATTTTTTCAGCCACATCGATATTAAAAAGGAAAACGTGCATATTTTGAACGGCAATGCCGAAGACCTGGAAAAGGAATGCCAGGAATACGAAGAAAAAATCAAAGCCGTGGGTGGCATCGATTTGTTCCTCGGCGGCATGGGACCGGACGGTCACATTGCCTTTAACGAGCCGGGCTCGTCTTTAACCTCGCGCACCCGTATTAAGACCTTAACCTACGATACCCGTGTGGCCAATTCGCGCTTCTTTAATAACGATATTAACCAAGTGCCCAAAACCGCATTAACGGTTGGGGTAGGCACGGTCATGGATGCCCGCGAAGTGGTGATTCTGGTTTCCGGATATGCCAAAGCGCGTGCCTTGCAAAAGGTCGTGGAAGAAGGCGTAAACCACATGTGGACGGTTTCCATGTTGCAATTGCATCGCAAAGCGATGATTATTTGCGATGACGAATCGACCATGGAATTGAAAGTTTCTACGGTCAAATATTTTAAAGATATCGAAGCCGAGGCACTAAAGGAATTGCCCGCTTTGGATTAAATAGGGATGTTTTAAAATGAAGCGCTCTTTTTTTAGAGCGCTTTTTCCTTTATCGAGAATCGACAGGTGCTTACCTTCTGCGGTTTCCCCGAAGACGGTGGAGTACGTTGGCTTTGTTGTATCGGAAAGCGTGAACTCATTTTGGCGGAGGAAATTAATCTATGAAATATCGCAATCTGACGGATGCCGAAATTGAACAATTAAAGAGCAAAGGCTGTCTTAGCGACGATTGGAGTAAGGTTACGGTTCATCCGGAAACGGATTTGTCCAGAATCATGGATGTCTGTTTCCGAGGAAGCGTGGTTATCGGGAAGTTGGACGGAATGGTGGAAGTGGAAGAGGGGCGGATGCGTCCCAGTTCCATCAGTCACAGCGTACTTGAGAATTGTGTCATCGGTGATCATTGTTACATTGCCGATGTGGCGTTACTGCGCAACTATCATGTGGCATCGCATGTTGTTTTGGAAAATGTTCGTGCCTTAAGTGTCAGTGGTGAATCGACCTTTGGTAACGGAACGGAAATTGAAATTTTGAATGAGGGCGGCGGACGTTCTCTCAAACTGTTTGACACGCTGTCCGCGCAATTTGCCTATTTGTACGTTTTGTATCGGCATGACGGTCAATTGATCCGGCAAATGGAAACGATTGTCGATCACTACGTGGAATCGGTTAAAAGCGCGTTCGGGACAATCGGTGATCATGCTAAAATCATCCGTTGCGATCAGTTGCTGAATGTACGGGTGGGCAGTCATGCCCAATTGCAAGGCGTTTCTCTGCTGCAAAACGGAACAATCATCAGCAACGAAAGTGCTCCGGTTAAAATCGGCACGGGTGTGGTAGCCCGCAATTTCATCATTCAATCGGGAAGCCAGGTAACGGACGGTGCTTTACTCACGGATTGTTTTGTGGGGCAGAGCGTGCGCTTAGGGCGCCAATTTTCTGCCGAAAATTCGGCCTTTTTCGCCAATAGCGAAGGATTTCACAGCGAAGCGGTTAGCCTGTTTGCCGGGCCGTATTCGGTAACCCATCACAAATCGACCCTGCTTATTGCCGCCATGACCTCCTTTTACAATGCCGGAAGCGGCACCAATCAAAGTAATCACATGTACAAATTGGGACCTTTGCATCAGGGTATTTTGGAACGGGGTGCCAAAACCGGGTCTTTTTCTTACATGCTTTGGCCTTCGCGCGTGGGACCGTTTACCGCGGTAATCGGTAAGCATTACACCAATTTCGATGCAGCCGATATGCCGTTTTCCTACATCGAAGAGGTGGAAGGCAAAAGTTTGTTAACGCCGGGCATGAATTTGTTTACCGTAGGAACGCGTCGCGATAGCGCCAAGTGGCTCAAACGCGATCGCCGCAGCGATTCCCTTAAATTGGATTTGATCCATTTCGATTTGTTCAGCCCGTTTGTGATCAATCGGGTTTTGAAGGGTAGAGAAGCGTTAAAAGCCCTGTACGAAGGTGCCAAACGCCAGCAGGAATTTGTGAAATATAAAGGATTGTCTATTAAACGCTTGCTATTGCGTCAGGCCATTAAAAACTACAACATGGCCATTAAAATTTTCTTAGGTGAACAGATTTTGCGGCGTTTGCAAGCCGTAGGCGATGCCAACGATATGGAAGCCATACGCAATGCACTGAAACCCGAACAATCGGCCGCATTGGAAAATTGGTACGATTTGCTGGGGCTTTTTATTGCGGAAAGTCGGCTGCAGAATATGTTGACTAAAATTAAAGATGGTGCATTTGCCACGGCAGACCAACTGTATCAGGCCATGAAAGCAGAATTTGAGGCGTATGATGCGCAGGCCTGGGCCTGGACGGCTGCTTTGCTGAAGGCCGAAAAGGGCATCGATGTGGCGAACATCAGCAAGGAAGATTTGCGAACGATTATTCTGGAATGGAAAGAAAACAAACAGCGCTTCAACAAGATGATTATGGCCGATGCCCAGAAGGAATTCGATGCCAGTAGTCGCATTGCCTACGGTATTGATGGCGATCAGGAAGTACGGGATGCCGACTTTGAAGCGGTGCGTGGCCGTTACGAGGCCAATTCCTTTGTGCAGGAGTTGCTGAGCGAGAATGAAGAAATCGAAGCCATTGCCGCCAAATGGACGGCCTGAG
>CAZHIZ010000004.1:35794-59461 GCA_964532875.1 uncultured Caldithrix sp.
GGTCAAGTGTAAAGGGGCCGGCGTCAAGCCCTCCGGCCCCTTTTTCACAACCTTTATTCGCCGATGATTTTGACCAATACGCGTTTGCGGCGTCGCCCGTCAAATTCGCCGTAAAATATTTGTTCCCACGGTCCGAAATCCAATTTGCCGTCCGTTACGGCCACAACTACTTCCCGTCCCATGATCTGACGTTTTAAATGCGCGTCTCCGTTGTCTTCTCCGGTGCGATTGTGACGGTAGTGAGAAACAGGTTCATGGGGTGCCAGTTTTTCCAGCCAGTCATCATAATCTTGCAGAAGACCGGGTTCGTCATCGTTAATGTACACACTGGCCGTAATGTGCATGGCATTGACCAGACACAATCCCTCTTTAATGCCCGATTCACGCACACAGGCTTCCACCTGAGGCGTAATATTGATGTAATCGCGGCGATGGGGTGTATTAAACCATAATTCTTTGCGATACGATTTCATGGCAAACCTCCCTAAATATTTTCCGTTGATTTACGCAATTCGATGGCATGGCGATGGAATTCTTCCAAAGACATGATTTTTAGAAAGACCAAGCCGCGTGTGGATCGGATGCGTGAATCCGGGTTCTGGTAAAAATAGTCGCGGCCTAACAACAGCTTCATGGTTTGATATTGTTCCACCTGAATTTTTTGAGCCAAACCGGAAAAAGGACCGTCATATTCATAGCTGGGGAAGGAAGCGTCCCGCTGCGAGCCGAAGGCATTCAGAAAGGCATGATCCAAAATGGCCCGCGTATTGTGCGTAACCGGAACGAACAGATTGGCCTCGCTGGGGTGGAAACGATACCAAACGTTGCGATACCCCCAGACCTGAATATCCTTGCGCCCGGTTTCTTCACTGTACAGGCGCAAAGCCGTGGAAACCGCCTGTAAAACTTTGTAATGGGTATCCGGACCGCTTCCTTCGGGATCGAAGGCTACGGTAACAATCGTGGGGTTAATGCGACGAATGGTTTCCAACACCGGTTTTACATCGCGATCCAAGGTTGGCTCTTCGGTAAAAATATCGCCTTTGTAGAAACCCAAACGGGAATGGATGACCGATTCACAGGTAAATCCGAAATAGCCCCACAAAATATCGGCTTCCCATTCGCGCACCATGCCCTTTAATTGTTGAATGTAGGACAGATCTTTTTTACCCGGGTACTGGGTGCGAAAATAATTGGCCAATTCGTTAATGCGGTTTTGCAGGTTCTCCATGGAGTCTTCTTCGAAAATTTCCACCAAATTGCGTAACAGACGACGCGCATTACCTTCATTCATGGCATCCTGATCATTAGCGGCCAATCCGTCCAGATATTGGAACACATCGCGATTGCGAAAGGTGATATTGCCCGGATCGAAGTAATTTTCATTGAATAATGTTTGGAATTCCGGACGATAAATAAACGATTCGGTTGTTTGCAAAAGATTGAGCATGTATTTATTGGTCACAGCATTAAATCCGCTGGTCAAATAATTAAAGAAGTGCGTGTTACTCGGTTCACGCATGAGACGTACCACGTAGGGCAAATAGCCCAGCATGATGTCATCATGATGGGGTGCCGTGTGCAAAATAGTTTGATTCTTGGGGATGCGCAGGGCTTTTTCGATGTTTTGCAGATAGAATTGTTCGGTCTCCCGAATGAGATCCTGAATAATCTCTTTGTGCCGTTCCAGTAACAATTTGCTGGAGCGGATGGCTTTGAAATCCTGAAGGGAGAGCTGGGAAAGACTTTTCTTTTTATCTACGGCCAGATCGGTAATGATCTGAAAAATATCGCTTTTAGAAAGTTGTTCACTTTCTTTTAACTTCAAGTAGCGACGTTCGTTTAACAGCTTGGCTGCGCCCTGGGTAATAAAGAAGCGGGCATTGGGCAAGGCATGCAAGGCGGAAGCGGGCACCTGATTCGATTTTTCGGATTGAATGGCATCGCGGACCACTTTTGCTTTAGCTTCGCCGGCAGCAATAATAATGGCCGTGGTATTGGGGTTAAAGGTAATGGTCTGCAAGCCAATGGTGATGACCAGACGATTGCGGGAAATTTCAATACCGCCCAGATCGGAAGCCGCGGCAGCCTGCGTTTCGTAATTGGTTTGGGTCAGACGCGTGGTGGAGTAGTGGCTGGAGCCGCGTACATTAAAGCCAATGTGCCCGTCCGGCCCGATGCCTCCCAGAAAAAAGCCGATGCCGCCTAATGCGCGAATTTTGGATTCGTAATCGGTACAAAACTGGTCGACTGCCGCCAGAACTTCTTTTTGCCGCTTTTGTAAAGAATCCTTGGGATAACTGAAGCGCAAACTCAAATCCACAATGTGGTCCGGCCAGACATCTTCCAGTGTTTCATTGGGCTTTAAACCGATCTGGTTGGGATTAATGAGTAAGGCTTTTTGCGGGTCCAGCCCGAAACCGCGGATGTAAAATTTATTGACATAATAATAGAAACTGTTGTGCTGGCTGGCATTAATGGGATAAAATTCATCGATTTGAATAAAATGAAAACTGCGCATATCCGGTTTTTTAGCCGGATTCACCCCGCATTCATCAAGAAGCTTTTGCACTTTGGGCGTCTGCCAATTGGTTAACAGATAGGTAACCCACTTAATAAAATGTTCCGGTGTTTTTCCGGTGGGTAAGGAGATGGTCGAACCTTCGTTATTTTGGGCCCATTCCAAAAACCGCATGGCCGTTAATTTACCCAATTCGGGAAAATTGTCCACAATAATGGTACCTATTTTTTCAATGGGCGGGTACATTAATTTTTGCTTGTTTTTTTCCAGCATACGGCTTTCCACTTGGGAAAGATTCATATTTATTTTCTTTTTCATTTTAGACGAGCTCCTTATTTTTATTCAATTCGTTAAAAAAGTCGCAGCGAATATAACAAAATTCACAAAGTTTGACAATTTTTTAATTTACAGTGAAAAATAAGAAAAAAAGCAGAAAAAAAATGTGAAAAAATGTAGAATAAACTTGATTTTATTTAATACAGTTCTGAAATTAGAGACCAGTTAATTATTAATCGTTCATTTTGGTTTTAATTGTTAAAGGAGGAATTTTCCGATGACGAAACAAGAACTCGTTACAAAAATTGCAGAAGAAGCGAATTTGTCCAAAAGAGCTGCTGAAGATGCCTTGGCTGCTTTTATCAAAGCCGTCAAAGAAAGCCTGGCCAAAGGTGAAAGTGTATCTCTGGTCGGTTTCGGTACTTTTTCCGTTTCCGAACGTGCCGCTCGCAAAGGACGTAATCCGCAGACCGGTGCAGAAATTCAAATTCCTGCCCGCAAGGTTCCTGTGTTCCGTGCCGGTAAAGGTTTGAAAGAAGCTGTCTGATTTAAGACATTTGAAATTTAAAAAGCGGGAACAATTCGGTTCTCGCTTTTTTTAGGTTTTAATGGTTTGTTCTCCGAACTAATTAAATTGGCATCTTTTTTACTTTGATTTCAGATACCGCAAACTTGCTCCTTTTAATCTATGTGTGGGGAAAAAGTACCATGAATAAAATTCGACGGATAGCCCGGATTACCACTTTAAGTTTGTTGTTGCTTTTTGTTCAATGTAGTACATTTCGATTTGTCAGCCAGCGGGAGGCACGCTACCAAACCGTTCGCCGGCAAATTGAATTTTTACTTTCCGATCCCACTCTGGCCAATGCGCATATCGGCATTTACATCGAATCGCTAAAGGACGGGCGTGTTGTCTTCCAAAACAATCCATTTAAACTGATGGTACCGGCTTCCAATTTAAAGCTGTTTACAACTTCTGCCGCTTTAATTAACTTGGGTCCCGAATTCCGTTTCCGAACCGAAATTTATGCCTCCGCTGCGCCTGGGGACAGCACCTTGAACGGCGATTTGATCGTTAAAGGCTCCGGCGATCCGTCCATTTCCGGACGCTTTTATCACGGAGACGGACTGTTTGTTTTTAAAAGCTGGGCCGATTCTTTACGTCATTTGGGTATTAAAGAAATTACCGGCGATCTAATCGGCGATAATCGCTACTTTAAGGAACCCAGTTTTGGGGAAGGCTGGAGCTGGGATGATGAATCGTACTGGTATTCGGCGCACACTTCGGCTCTTTCCTTTAACGACAATTGTCTCGATTTCACCATCTGGGCGGATTCGGTAGGTGCCCCCGTTAAAATTTCCGTTTTCCCCTTTGCCGATTCCCTAAGGATAATCAATAAAGCCGTTGCTGTGGATTCCGGCGGCGATTCCACCTTAACATTAACCCGCTTAAACGGCCAGGACGTTTACATCATTGCCGGTACTTTACCGGTAAGTGCCGATACGGTTCATGAATCCGTTACCGTTGAACATCCCGCCCGTTATTTTTTAGGCACTCTGTATCGGGTTTTGCGTAAAGAGGGAATTAAAATTAAGGGGCAGATAAAAGTTATTGCCCAAGACGATTCGTTGGATTACAACAAGGCCGTTCCTTTGTTTGTCCACAAGTCGCATCCAGTGTCCGATTTAATTCGGGTTGTCAATAAAGTAAGCCACAATTTCTACGCCGACCAATTGCTAAAAACCATGGGAGCGCGGTTCGAAGGTGAAGGCTCGTTTACGGCCGGTTGTAAATTTGTCAAAGACTGGTTGCAGAGCATCGGGGTGGCACCGTCTTATTTCTTTAATGTGGACGGGTCCGGCCTGTCCCGCAAGAATTTTGTGGCGCCCATCGCCACGGCCACCTTACTGAAAACCATGTACCATCATCCGTATTTTCACTATTTTTACGATTCTCTACCCATTGCCGGTGTTGACGGTACCATTGCTCATCGCATGCTGGGAACCCCGGCGCAGGGCAATGTTCACGCCAAGACGGGCTATGTGCAACGCATGCGTGCCCTTTCCGGGTATGTGAACATCGGCAAGGACGATCCCATGATTTTTGTCATGATGTTCAACAATTATTCGCTGCCCACCCCTGTGGTCAACAAAATTCAAGATCATATTTGCGAATTAATAAGTCAATAATTCCAGCGGGGAAGAAGGAGAAGGCTATTCAAACGGATGGCCTTCTTTTTCGAAATCCGGTTGGTAATATTCGGGCGCATCCATGGTCTGTACAAACGCCGTATCAAAGCCCAAATTCTCTAACACATCCATCACACGAGCATATTCCGAATAGCGGATTTTCCGGTTGAGTAGCGGATCGCGTAAGGCCTTGTGAGCAGGGAAATATTGGGACATCAGGCTAATCGTTACGTTCGGCGACAATTCCCGCGCAATCCACTTTAAAATTTCCGCACTATCGGCCAAATCGTTCGGTAAAATCAGGTGCCGAATGATCAAACCACGGCGTGCCATTCCTTTTTCATCCAGCACCAGTTCGCCGCACTGGCGGTACATCTCTTTAACGGCTGCTTTAGCCACCGAAACGTAGTCTTTTACTCTGGAATAGCGCCAGGCGGCCTCGTCCGAGAAATATTTGAAATCGGGTAAGTAAATATCGACAATGCCGTTTAACCATTGCAACACGGAAAGAGCATCATAGGCGTTCGTATTGTAAACGATGGGCAGGTGCAAACCCTCCTGTGCCGCCAGGAAAACGGCTTCGACCATTTGCGGCACAAAATGAGAAGGTGAAACGAAATTGATGTTGTGCACGTGTTTTTCGTTTTGTAAATAAAGCAAACGGCGGGCTAACCGGCGGGTGTCCATTTCAAATTGGCGGAAGTACTTGGGACGCTGACTGATTTGATAATTCTGGCAAAAAACGCACCGCAAATTGCAGCCGCCGAAAAAAACCGTACCCGAACCGTTCGGACCGGAAATAACCGGCTCTTCGCCGTGGTGGTCGCAAATCGAAACCACATACGTCTCCCGGCCGGCCAGGCAATAGCCCAGTTCTCCTTTTAGCCGGTTAACGTGACAATCGCGCGGGCACACGGTGCAATCGGCCAGCAAGGCGTTTAATTGCTGCACTCGTTTTTCCAATTCACCGCTGCGCAGCAAAGACAGATATTTCGCTTGCTCGTTTTTCATGAGCCGCAATTTAACCGTTACACACGCGAAAAGCAACGCTAACCTGCGATGGCATTCGATGACGTTTGAAAACTAAAGGGTTAGGGAAATGACATCCCTAACCTTTTAGTGACGGAACTTGAGACGGGCTCAGATCCAGGCTTTCCAAATAGCCCTGCAAATGATGAAAAGCCTCCTGTGCGGAATTAACGAATGTAAAAAATTTCAAATCTTCATAGGCAATGGTTCCCCAACGGGCCATAGCCTCCACGTCTATGATTTCTTTCCAGTAATCCTGTCCGAAAATGATGATGGGCAAAGGGCGGTGAATCTTTTTGGTTTGTAATAAAGTCAAAACCTCGGTCATTTCATCCAGGGTACCGAAACCGCCCGGGAAGATGATTAAGGCTTTGGCCATGTAAACCAACCAGAATTTACGCATGAAAAAATAATGGAATTCAAACATCAATTCTTCACTAATGTAAGGATTGGGTTCCTGTTCATGGGGCAATGAAATATTCAGGCCGATGGATTGGCCTCCTGCCAGAGCGGCTCCTTTGTTGGCCGCTTCCATGATGCCCGGCCCTCCGCCGGTACACACGTAAAGCTTTTGCCGTTTGGAATCTTTTTCTTTGGCCCATTCGGTAATCAATCGGGCCAATTCGGTTGCATCTTCATAATATTTGGAAAGTCGTAACCGTAAACGGGCTGCCGAAAGGAGCCGTTCGTTTTCCGGACTGGCCTCTTTTTCGTATTGGGCGACAATTTCCTTTAATTCCTTTTTGGCCTGATCGTGCGGACGGATACGTGCCGAGCCGAAAAAAACAATAGTACTGTGAATTTTGTATTTTTGAAAACGCACATTCGGCTCCATAAATTCGGCCAAAATACGTATGGGGCGTGCTTCTATACTGGTTAAGAATTCCATGTTTTTGTAAGCTTTTTCCGGCCGTTTGCGTTTCTTTTCCATTGCAAATAACTCCTTTTATTTCGTTTACAGTTGATGCAGAATGTCAGCAATCCGTTGAATAGTATGTTCGCTGTTCTCTTTTAATTCAATCAGAAAACTGTTGGAATCGACACTACCCAAAACCGCTTCCATTTCCCGTTCGTCTTCGTAGGTGGCCTGGCGGTAGGGATTGGTGTAGTCTTTTTCACGCGATTTAAAGGCCCGCTCTACGATTTCCTGCATGGTGTGAGCCGTGCGCTGTAAAACCTCTTTGACAAAAGAGACATCCAGACCTTGCCTGTCGTGTAAACGCAATAAACTGTGGATGGCATGAGTACGTTTTTGCTGCGGGTAAGCCTGCCATTGGGCATCGTAAAACGCATGAATTTCGGGCCAACTGTTGATTTCCCCTTTTTTGATGGCCTCAAATAAATTTTGCACGGCTTGTTTGGGAATAATTTGGCCACCCAAATTTTCCCATTCCCGCATGTAGGTTCCCAGAGATTGCTCCACCTGTTTTAGCCATGTTTCGGCATTGGCGGATTCGTTCTTTAAATCATTAAAGAATTCAATGAGTGCTCGTCCGCCGTAATATTCGATCATTTGAAAGAACAGTGCCACTCCCTGCGCAGGCTTTAAAACGAATGCTTTACCGTGATTGAGCACATCGTCTAAAATCACCCGAGCCGAAGTGTCAATTTGTTTTTGATTCTCAATAATTTCGGAAAGAGTCAGATGTTGATTTAGAGTTTTATTGATCGCATTTTGTAAAATTTCCAATCCTTCGAACATGGACTCCACCGTGTCCGGCGCCAGATAGTCCGTTTCGATGTGTTGTTCTTTAATGACGCGTTTATCGCGTTTGGCAAATTTCCAACTGTTGCGGGCCAGGGCGTACATATTGTGTTTAAACCAGTAGCCGGGGTACAGATTAATCTCATCGGTGGCATTACCCGGGCTAAGCAGGGTAAAGGGCAGCTTCAAGTTGATTTCGGCATAGTACATGCCTTTGGCGATAAGGGCAAAGGGAGCAAAGACACTATTGTGTTTAAAACTGCTGTTCAGCCCGGGCCAAAATCCGCGTTTGGCCAAAATTTCGCCGTCCGGAGAGCGGGAATTATGATTGGAACCGATGGTGGCGCCGGCCGCGATGTTAGCCTGTCCCTGAACCGTGGAAGCGATTAAAAAGGAATTGTTATGGTGCTGTTCGTGAAAGGGGAAGATCAAATTGTTCAATACCTCGCAACAGGAAATGGTGGAATTGTCTCCCAAATAGGAATTGATGAGTCGGGCGCCGTATTTTAATTGCACATTACGACCAGTTACAAAGCGCACGGCCTTTACCCCGTAAAAAATGCGATTACCGTAGCCGATAATTCCGTTAACCAGTTCCACGCCTTCACCGATTTGACCCGGCTCTTCTTTGCTGGATTGCACCGTTAAATTTTTTAGCTTGTTAGCTCCTTTAACGTAACTGTGTGCACCGAAGTTAACGTTTTTAATGGTGCGGGAATTTTTGATCACCGAAAAATCTCCGACCACACCGTAATATCCGCGTTGTCTGTCGCATAATTGATCCGTTATTTCCACAAGGCGTTTTTGCAACAAGGTGTCGGCCCGATTGCGCGACCAGATGTAGGCGTCGGCCGGCAACATGCCGCCGAAGGGAAGAACGGCACGGTTACCGTTTTCGTTGGCCAATTCGATCCAAATCCGCACCTCTTCGTCTTCGCCTTCTTTTAAAATACCGTGGCCGAATTTGGCGTTGTCCACCGTGATCATTTCGTCGATATTAAACAGAATACATTGCCGCCCCAAAATGTAATGGGACAAATAATGTACATTGCGAATGACACAATTATCCCCGATATCGCAGGAAATAATCGTGCTGTCCGTTATGCCGATCGGTAAGCGCAATTTGTGGTATTCCAAATAGCCGCGCTCCAAATCTCCAATGCGTACCATGCCCCAAAATTCGCAATTTTTAACCAGAGTCGGGTTGAAATTTTCCGAAACCAGAATTTTGTCCCAGCTTTCGGCCGAATTGCTGTTCTTAACAAGGATTTCAATCTCCTTTGATGTAAGATGTCGATAGCGGCTGGAATCGCTTTGCCGGTTGCGGATCAGATAGGGGTTGTCTTTGTTGTGCAGGTATTCGGTAGGGATAAAATCCTTACTAAAGGTGTGAATATCTTCATTGTAAAACGGGCTCATAATGTTTCCTCCCCAAAAAAGAGACACAATCGATTGTATCGTTTCCGGGTATTTTGAGGTACCCGAATGTGTTCATCATTTAAATTCGATTTCAGGATGAATCGGCATTTAACATCAAATAATAACATAAAATGCGCTAAAAATCTAATAAATCTTGGGAAAAAACTCTTTTTTTTGAACCTTTTTCATCGTATTTTAGAGAAAGTTATTTAAGAGAACAAACTTGTTAGGATTGTGAATGATACGTGAGGCAGGGTATGGGCCCAAATTAGTACGTGAATATAATGAATTGAATATTTTACGATTCATTAAAAACGACGGCCCCATTTCCAGAGCGGACTTGGCCAAGCGTTACAAGCTGTCCAAAGCCGCCGTTTCCGAAATTATCACCAATCTTTTGGAACATGGTTACATTAAAGAAATCGGTACGGGGAATTCCACCCGCTTTGGGGGACGCCGGCCGATTTTACTGGAATTTAATCCCAAGTCCGGTTTTGCCGTGGGGGTGGAAATTAAACGCGACCATGCGCGGGTGGCGTTGAGCGATTTAAATGCCAGGTTGTATCAGGTTAAAAATTTTTCGTTTGAACGGGGAGCTCCGCTTAAAAAAGTGGTGCAGCAAATTTTTACCCACATCGATTCCTATTTTGAAATTCCCTGGGTAAAGCAATCCAAGCCCATTGGCATCGGCGTGGCCATTCCCGGGTTGATTAATTATCGCCAGGGTAAAATTCAGGAATCGGATACTTTGTTTAATTGGGTCGGTTTCCCATTGAAAAAAAAGTTTGAAGAGCGGTACGGCATCGAAACCATTGTGGAAAACGACGTGAAAGCCATCAGTCTGGGCGAAACACGGTTTGGCATCGGTAGAAATTACGACAATTTGGTCTATTTGTGGATCGGAGACGGCCTGAGCGCCGGTATTGTGATTAACGGGGAATTGTATCGCGGTGTATCGGCAAGCGCCGGTGAAATCGGTTATTACGACATCGGCTACATGATTAAGGACAGTAAAGTATGCCGCTATTTGAACGACGGGCATGAGAAATTTGCCGATATTCTTTCGGAACAAATTTTAATTAAAGCCGCCGAACGCGCATTGCAAAACGGTGTGAGCAATACGGTTCTTAGGGACAAATCGATCTCGGTGGATTCCATCCTGAGCGCTGCGGAGGAAAATGATCCTTTGGCGTTGGAGTTAATGCGTGAATACGGTTTTTTGGTGGGTGTGGTTTGTGTCCACTTAATCAATACCCTGAATCCGGAATTAATCATCATTGGAGGGCAACCGTTGGCCCGCCATCCGATTTTACTTAATTTTATTAAGGAACAGGTAAAACAGGACATCCTGCGAACTCCCAGCCGGATTGTGAAAATTCGTCGTGCCCGGTTGAAAGACAATGCGGCTATTTTGGGCGCCGTGGCCCTGATTCTGGAAGACCTGTTTTATATCAGCCGCTTGAACATTGAAAAATACCGGGAAGTATTCAGGAATTAAAGGTTGGTTATCCGTAAGGGCGAAGCATTCTTACCAGAAACTTACTAACGATAAACACGTCTTTTTGAACCTCGTAGAAAACAGTTTGCCTAAAAAGTATTGATGAAAATATTTCGTCCTTACATTGCTCCGAAGCCGTCCGTTTTTTGCCGGGCCTGCCGAGTGTTCTCAGATAAGCATTGCGCTTTGATTGCGCGCGAGGATCCGATGGGCCTGTCCGGCTGTAAGTCCGGCCACTGACGGATGTAAGTCCGGCCACTGACGAATCACTGACAGCCCGGGTTGGCCTGGCATTCTAAGGAGTCGCGAGAATCGGGAAGACGAGGAATCTCCTTGTTATTCCAAGCGCTTAATGTTCAAAGTTTGGAAGGGATTCCTCGTTACGCTTGGAATGGCATGTGCGTGAGCCTGCCATTCTGAATCCCCGGAATGATTAAACAAGATTACTCATCTTGCTTTAGGCTTGGAGCGAATCGAGGCAACGGGGGACGGTTCTCTCGATACGTTCTCCGGCTCAGACGGGGAACACTTGAGAACCGGTGTGTGCTCGTTTTACAAACGGTACGAACATACGGTTACTGTCGAAATATTCACCCGATTTCGAAATTTGCTGTCCTTCCTTTACGTCACCGAAGTAAATTGGAAAGCGCGATAATTATTTGCTCTTTAAACAAATAATCCTTTAATTTACTAACTTTTGAAAATAATGAATTAGAAGGAAAATGTTTTTCGAATTAAGTCATAAAGACCCACATAGTAAAGCGCGTGCCGGTTGGTTGCATACCGATCATGGTGATGTGCCCACACCTATTTTTATGCCCGTGGGAACGCAGGGCACGGTTAAAACGTTGGCTCCGCGCGATCTAAAAGAAGTCGGCGCCTCCATTATTCTGGGCAACACCTATCATTTGTACATGCGCCCCGGTCATCAATTGATCGGAGAGCTGGGCGGGTTGCATCGCTTTATGAGTTGGGATCGGGCAATTTTGACCGATAGCGGCGGGTTTCAGGTATTTAGTTTAAAAGAACTGCGTAAAATTGATGATGAAGGAATTGTCTTCCAATCGCATTTGGACGGGTCGCGGCATAAATTCACCCCGCAGTTGGTTCTGGAAATTCAGCGTTATCTGGGCAGCGATATTATGATGGTCTTGGATGAATGCACCCCGTACCCGGCCGAAAAAGAATATGCCTTAAAGTCCAACGAACTTACTTTGAAATGGGCTGCTCAAGCGCGGGCCATTTACGATCATTGGCAGCCCATGTACGGTCATCGGCAGTTTCTGTTTGGAATTGTGCAGGGAAGTGTTTACAAAGATATTCGCGAAAAAAGTGCCAAAGCTCTGATCGAATTGGATTTTCCCGGCTATGCCATCGGAGGATTAGCCGTGGGCGAACCCAAAGAGACCATGTTCGAAATCACGGATTTTTGTACGGATATTTTGCCCGCCGACAAGCCGCGATATCTGATGGGGGTTGGCATGCCGGACGATATCTTAAATGCCATCGAACGCGGGGTGGATATGTTCGATTGCGTCATCCCGACGCGCAATGCACGTAACGGAACCGTTTTTACATCCCAGGGTAAAATGGTGCTTAAGGCGGCGCGTTTCAAATCGGACGAGAAACCGATTGATCCGGAGTGCGGCTGTTACACCTGCCGTAATTTTTCGCGAGCTTATTTGCGTCACTTGTACAATGCCAACGAAATTCTGGGTCTGAAATTAGCCACTTTGCATAATGTCCATTTTTACTTAAATTTGGTAACGCAAGCGCGGCAGGCGATTTTGGAAAATCGGTTTTCCCGATGGAAAGAAGAAAAAATACAACAAATAACACAAACCGTTGAAAATTAGTTTCATTTAATGAGGAGTTCGTATGCTGGAACTTATGATGCTCATGGCCCCGGCCAATCAGGGGCAGCAAGGCGGCGGCGGAAACGCCCTGATGGCTTTTTTACCGTTTCTGCTGATTATCGTAATTATGTATTATTTAATGATTCGTCCGCAGGCCAAACGGCAAAAAGAAAAACAAAAAATGCTGGAAGCCTTAAAGAAGGGCGACAATGTCGTTACTTTGGGCGGCATTCACGGTAAGGTGGTCGGCTTTACCGATGACAACAAAGTGGTGATCGTTAAAGTGGACGATAACGTGAAACTGAATATCGAACGTAGTGCCATCAATATGGTCAAACAAGCGGGAAACAAGAAATAAATGCGATTGATCTTCATGGGGACTCCGGAGTTCGCAAAGGAGTCCCTTAAAAAATTGCTTACCTCTTCACATGAAGTCGTGGCCGTGGTTACCGTTCCGGATAAGCCCAAAGGCCGCGGTTTAAAAGTGAAGCCGTCTCCCGTTAAAGAGTTTGCCCTGGCCCATCATATTCCTGTGTTGCAACCCGTTTCCTTGAAAGATGCCGAATTTATTGAAACGCTGAAAAAATTTGCCGCCGATGTTTTTGTAGTGGTGGCTTTCCGTATTTTGCCGGTGGAAGTTTTCAGCATTCCTCCCAAAGGGACGATCAATGTACATGCTTCGCTATTGCCCAAATATCGCGGGGCTGCCCCTATCAATTGGGCCATTATCAATGGGGAAACGGAAACGGGTGTTACGACCATTTTTATTAACGAACGGGTGGATCAGGGGCATATTCTTTTGCAGGAACGCGTGCCCATCGAAGCGGACATGACCGCCGGAATGCTGCACGATGTTTTGGCCCGGGTCGGTGCGCAATTGTTGGTGGAAACATTGGATCGATTGCAGGAGGGCAGCCTTACGCCGCAAAAACAAGACCCGGATTTGGTGAGCAAGGCGCCTAAAATCACCAAAGAATTGTGTCATTTGAATTTTAATCAATCCGCCGAACAGGTGCATAATTGGATTCGCGGATTGAGTCCAAGTCCGGGTGCCTACGCCTACTGGAACGGCCGTCTTTTGAAGTTGTTTCGATCGCGTCCTGTCAATGTGAATTACGCCCCGCAAGCCGAACCCGGTACGGTGGTCAAGGTGATGAATAATGCCTTTTCCGTGCGTTGCGCTCAGGGCATCGTGGATATTTACGAAGTTCAATTGCAGGGTAAAAAGAAGATGCCGGTTCAAGCCTTTTTGAACGGTCAACCTTTAAAAGAAGGCGATCGCCTAACGTAAAAGCACAATGTAAACCTGCTTAAATCAATTTTCGCAAATTCCCTTGGCAGCGGACTGCACTCCCTAATGAAACCCTCCTTATTTTCGGGCGTTAAACGAGAAAAGAAATAAAAAAGGAGGGAACATGGTTACCGTACATGTCGCCAATTATGATAATTTCGATAAAGCCTTACGGGCCTTTAATCGAAAAGTTCGTAAAGCACAAATTATCGAGACTGTTCACAAAAAATCGCATTATGTCAGTCCCAGCCAAAAGCGACACAAGGCGAAAATGAAATGGCGCAAACATCTGATGAACAGTTAAAAAAGGAGCTTCGGCTCCTTTTGTATTTTAAAGCCTTCGCCAATACCTTTCAATCCACTTCATTTCTTACTCTTTAAAGAATACTTTATTTTTCTGTACGATTTTATGACATTCCCGCCTCTTTTTTAATGATCTTCCCGTATGGTACGAATATGATGAGGTAGATCTTTGAAAACAAAGGAATTTGTTTCGTATAATTTTTACCGACTGCTCGCCATTTTCATCCATTCCAATTTTCTGCACGCAATAAAATAAATTTTTTAAATAGACTTGAAAAAGGAGAAAGCCATGAAGAAGTTACTCCTGTTTGCGATTGTTTTTGTGCTTGCCGCAAAAATGAACGCCCAAAACACGGCTTTATTTCCCAATGCCACCTGGTTGCAAGATGTGCATTGGGCCGGAACCGTTTATGCGGGAATCGGCGCTCCGGTAATGGTGGATGTTCAGGCACATGCTGGAGAAAACGGAG
The DNA here is from genome assembly GCA_964532875.1 of uncultured Caldithrix sp. GTDB lineage: Bacteria > Calditrichota > Calditrichia > Calditrichales > Calditrichaceae > Caldithrix. The sequence goes on from CAZHIZ010000004.1 coordinate 50,353, forward strand.
AATTGACCTTTTATTTAAAAGACGACGTCTCGCGGGCGAAACCGTTCATTGAACAAATTCATCAGCAGGGACGAAAGTATTGGATCAATCTGGATGCCTCCCGGTTGGAAGGGGTAACGGCTCAGGAAATCGTAAATGACGGACAAGGCATTTCCGATACGCTGTTCGGTTCCCATGTCTCTCTGGAAGGGCATGTTTCTTCCGATAAGAAAAGCATTAATCGTCCGGCCTGGCGCAACTATTTTATCGCCTGTATTAAACGCGCGATCGAGGCCGGTGCAGACGGGTCGCAACACGACGCGGGCTGGCCGCCTTACGATTCCTTTGACGATGACGCTTTGAATGCGTTTAAAGAGTACGTTATTGATGAAGGCATTAATACGTATGATTGGGACTACAACAGCATGACCTTCCGAGAATATCTGTTAAGTAAAGGTAAGACCGATGATACCGTTTTCGATAACGACGGAGACCCGACGGAGGTTAAAAATTTAATCGATGCCTGGAAGACTTTCAAAGCCATCCGTACCTTACATTCATGGCAAATCATCAAAGACAGTTGCCAAACGTATGCCCAGTCTTTGGGTAAAGATTACACCATAGCCATAAATGCCGCTTCCAAATTCGCCACACGTGACGGTCACGCCTATTTGGCCAGCGATTATTTCATTGGTGAATTTTTCGATTGGGGCAATTACTATCCTTTAACCGGAAGTGTTACGGCGCGGGCCAAAATAGCCGAAGCATTCGGTAAGCGATTTATTTGCTGGTCCAGCCCGACATTGGAAGATTTGGATGATGGCGACCCCAACACGGGTTACGGAAGCGATATCGAAAGTGAGGCCGAAATGAGCCTGGCCGCGCAACTGTATGCCAGCGGCGGCTTGCCGCAGTTGAAATATCCGGCTAACCGTACCTATCCCGTTTTTTATCTGGCCCAAAATAACAGCGATCTTCTGAATTCCGTTTCACCCTACGGTGAGATCGGTGTGTTGATGTCGCAGGCACAAATGATTAAAGACACGCGCGGTCTGGAAGGTCTGCTGGTTGTATTGCAGGATATTAATCGCAGTTTACAGGTGGTGTGGTTGAAATCCAATTTACTGAATCTACAGGATGATTTTTCCTTAGATGATATTCAGAAATACAAAACGGTTTTTTTGCCCGAAGTTTTTTATTTAACCGATAATCAAAAAAATGTGCTTTTGCAATATATGAACGACGGGGGAACCATTGTCGCCGTGCGTGGCAATGTGGAATATTGCGGCCAATACGATGAGAACGGAAATGAAAATACCGTGACTGCCTGGACGGACATTGCCGATCAAAGCAATTCCGGTGAATTCGCATACGGCAACGGAAAATATATTAATATCGCCCATAATATTTTGGAATCGAACGGGTACCCGCCCCCCTCGTACGGTGCCGCTTATTTAAATGACAAAGCCGATCCGACGTTGAACGATCTGGCAGTAGCTATCCGCGATACCGTACGCAAGTGGACGGATGTAGCCCTGCCCGTGCGTGAGGTTGTTTCTCAGGAGCTTCCTTCGTACGTGCGCTTTTTCCGCTATCAGGACAGTAGTGCCCACCAATATCTGTATCAGGTTTTGTCGGATTCGGTGTACCTTTCGTCACGTCAACCCGTCCAATTGCCTTCTTTTGAGGTGCAACTCGCCGTTTCACCCCATTCGTATCATCGCCTGTTTACGGCCACCTGGTATTCGATTGATGAGCCGGAAGGTATTGAAATCGCCAATAATTTGGCGGTAGATGCGCAAACAGGCCGCGTTAGCATAACGATACCTGCTTTTAAACGCTGGGGCTTTGTTCATCTGGATGGATCCGAATATGGCACGGAAAAAATCAAAATAGGTAACTTGACCATTAACGGATCCGGTACCTTCCACCGTTTAAAAAGTCATTCTTCCGTAACCGGATCCTGGGAAGTATTGTCGGGTACGCCGGATTATTTCGAAGTGGAGGTCTGGACGAATATTCGAAATATGGGCGATCCGGTAGTGAGCGATCAGGTCTTGAGCAAGATGGCGGACGGTTCCAATCAAGACAACGATTCCTTTAGTCGCAAATATCTTCACGGGGCAACGCGATTATTCGTAGCGCGCGTGGCTGCCGCAAATACCGAATTCACCATTTCAGCCGATGCACTTCACGATAGTCTGGTCTATTTGTATCGTGTACGCGCCGTACAAAATACGGATACTTCCGCCTGGATTCATCAATTTTTTTATCGAAATGCACCTCCCGGTGCCCCGCATCAAACACAAATTTTTACCGCCAGTCAAAATTTGTGGTATCTGACCGATAATGGCTTTTCACCTGCGGATACTTCCCGCCATCCGGTCATTGCCTTCAACAAAGCCGAGCATTACGGCGGTGATTACGAATTGGATTCGTTGCTATTCGGTGTTTATGTTTACACGGATAGCGTGACGGGCAAAAAAGGAGATACCACGTCAACCCTGCATTTAATCGGGAAACAATTCAAACACAAGTTAGCCTATAACCAATCCATGCCCGATGCACGCGGTGATATTCAGGACACTATTTCTTTTTCCCTAAATGCGTATGAAAATTTCGGCATCTATTTCCGGGCTGTTGCCACGGACGGTATTGATACCAGCGCCTTTAGTCCCTGGTTTTGGTTTTATCTGGATAATCACAACGATCCGCCCAATCCCTTTCATTTGATCGCACCGGCTGATTACAGCGTTTTGCAAAGTGAAGTGCCCTTTAGCTGGCAAAACCACGGGGACCCCGATCCTCTGGATAAGGAAAACATGACCATCAGTAAAGTGGAAATTCTATTCGATTCCATTCCCACATTTGATTCGCCGGGACTCCGCATCTATGCCAAGGATCGTTCGGGTGACGCCTTTGAACGGGATACGATTACCCTTGATTTGCCTTCCGGTTTCTTCCATGCGGAAGGTTTGGATTCGTACGATATCGTTTACTGGAAGGCGCGCATGTATGATTACGATTGGCATTCTGCCGACGGCTCGAATCGCCTTTATCGGGAGAGTAGCGAGACCTTTACTTTTTCAATCGGGAATGCGGCTTCTTTAAGGGCACCCGTGTTAAAACAACCCCATAATCATTCGGTGAATATGCCGTTAACGGTGCGTTTGGAATGGGAGGCGGTCGCCAACGCCCGCTTCTACCGCTTACAGGTGGCAGAAGAAGCCACGTTTCAGCATCCGTTAATGGACATCGGGAACATTCAAACAACAAACTTTACAGTCTTTAATCTAAAAGCGGGGGAACGGTATTTTTGGCGGGTTTTGGCCGCCAATGATGGTAGCCAAAGTACCTGGTCGCCTTTCTGGGATTTTAGTACCATGTCTCTACCGGAGCCTGTGCGTTTAATTGCACCGGCTCCCAATAGCACCGTTTTAGGAGACACGGTTCGCTTTGTCTGGCATGCCGGTTTCCCCATGCCCGAAAGATATTGGTTGGAAATTTCAAGCGATCCTTCTTTTAATGATGTCCAAATGGATTCGACGATTGTCGATACCGTGTACCGCATGACGAATTTAAAACCCGGACAATCGTATTATTGGCGGGTTAAAGCGCTGAACGCGGCCGGTTGGGGTGCCTTTAGCAACGTGCAGAATTTTAAGGTTGGCTTAACTTTTCTGCCCGATAATATGCTTCCTGCGGATTACAATCTTTCTCAGAATTATCCCAATCCTTTCAATCCGCTTACCACGATTGCCTTTTCATTGCCCGAGGCGGCGCGGGTGAAAATCGAATTATTTAATGCCAAGGGACAGAAATTGAGGACTCTGTTTGCAGGTAAGCAATCACCCGGTATTCATACCTTAACGATCGACATGCATCGTTTGCCCAGCGGCCTCTATTTTTACAAGATGGTGACTAAAAAATTCCGAAGCACCAAGAAGATGATTCTTTTGAAATAAGAAGGGAAGTGGGTAGGCAAAGGGATAGGGTTAAATAGAGAAATGGTTGAACGGTTGAATGGGTAAATGCCGGATTTTCAATCCGTCGAAAGCCGGATATTCGATCCGTCAGTGGCCGGATTTTCAATCCGTCGGTGGCCGGATCTTCGATCCGTCGAAAGCCGGATCTTCGATCCGATATTGGGGGAGAATTCAGCCGTTTCCTTTTCACCCTGCTTCTTACTCCCCAAATTCCCCGTGCTCTCCGCGTCTAAACGCAACAATTTGCATTGCATTCTATTTTTATTATTTTTGCACCTGAATTGTTTTAAATAAAGGAGATCGTTTCCATGCCCATCATTCAGGGAGAGATTGCACTGCCGGGCGACAAATCCATTGCGCATCGGGCCGCACTCTTTTCGGCTTTAATCGACGAAGAATCCACTTTTGAAAATTTCAACTTTAATCGGGATTGTTCGGCCACTTTGGCCTGTTTGGAGCAACTCGGCATCGAACATACGTTCGACGGTAACAAATTGCACATCAAAGGCAAACATTTGTCTTGCTGGCAGGAGCCGGTGAGCGATTTAAATGCGCAAAATTCAGGCACCACGGCCCGCTTGCTGAGCGGTTTATTGATCCATTTGCCCTTTAGCACCCGCTTAACTGGAGATGCCTCTTTATCGCGTCGCCCGATGCAGCGCATTTTATCTCCGTTACGCTCCATGGGCGCCCGCATCGAAGATACGGAAGGCCATTTACCGTTGCGTTTTTTCCCCAGCACCCGCATTCACGGTATCGAATATCGTTTACCGGTAGCCAGCGCACAGGTTAAATCGGCTGTGTTACTGGCCGGGTTGTTTGCGCACGGAGAAACACGGGTTATCGAACCGCTGCCAACGCGCGACCACACAGAGCGCCTGCTGCGTTTACCCGTTCAAACGGACGATCACGGCAACCGAATCATTAAAAGCTCGCCCGATGTTGACATTCCCAATATTTCCATGACTATCCCCGGAGATTTCTCTTCCGCCGCCTTTTTTATTACGGCCGCACTTATTGTGCCGCAATCGGAATTAGTCATTCGCCGCGTTTCTTTAAATCCCACACGTACCGGATTTTTAGACGTGCTGAATCGCATGGGCATTACGATTAAATCGATTGTTACTCAGGAAGAACCGGAACCCATGGGTGATTTGCATGTGCACCAGCAGAACTTTAAAAATATTACCGTTCCTCATGAGCTTGTCCCCAATATCATCGATGAAATTCCCATTTTAAGTATTTTAGCGACCCGGGGAGAGGGCCGCTTTGAAGTGCGCGGCGCTTCCGAATTGCGCGTTAAGGAATCCGATCGTATTAAGGCTATTGTAATGAACTTACGGGCCGTGGGTGTGGAAGTGGAAGAATTTGAAGACGGATTTGCCCTTTCGGGTCCGCAAACTCTGCAAGGCGGTAAGATTACTACCTTTGGTGATCATCGTATTGCCATGTCCTTTGCCGTGGCGAATCTTATTTCTAACGGTAAAATTGAACTGGATCAGCCCGAATGCGTGGCTGTTTCTTTCCCCCAATTTTTCGAATTGTTGCGGCAAGTAACCGTGGAGTAGTTGACCATGAAAGTACATTCCGCAAAACCGTTGTCCCGTTATGCCATTCTGGGCTATCCGTTAGAACATTCCGTTTCGCCGCTTTTGCACAACCGTGCTTTTAAGGATTACGGCATGAGGGCTGTGTATCAAAAATTGGCCGTTCCGCCGCAGGAATTCGAGCGGGAAATTGCCAAAATCAAAAAAGAAGATTGGCAGGGATTTAACGTAACCATTCCTTACAAGGAGCGCATTATTCCTTTTTTGGATTGGATCGATGAGACGGCCCGTGCCATCGGGGCGGTGAACACCATCAAATGTGAAGCCGGACGCTGGTTGGGCTTTAACACGGATTGGCTGGGATTTTTACGGCCGCTTGCCGGGGATTTAGCCCGAATAAAGCGATGTCTCGTTCTGGGAGCCGGCGGGGCAGCCCGTGCCGTGACCTTTGGCCTGATTGTTAAAGGGGAAGTGTCTTCTTTGACTGTGGCCAATCGCAGCTTACAGCGGGCGCAGCAGTTAATCGGCGATTTAAAAGCACACACATCGCTACCTCTGCAAGCGATTGGATTGCAGGAAGTGGCCTCTTTCAAAGAGCCCCCGTTTGACCTTATTGTGAATACGACTTCTGTGGGCATGAATGATGATCAAGATCGGCTGATTTGCGATCCCCGACCCTTGGCCCATGCGCAAACGATTGTGTACGATTTGGTTTACAAACCGCCCGAAACCGCTTTTTTGCGTCGTGCCCGTTCCGCTGGTTTGCGCGCATTGAACGGTTACCCCATGCTGGTGTATCAGGCCGACGAAGCCTTTAAAATTTGGACGGGAAAACCGTACAAATCGTCCACGCTGCAGGCTCTGCTTTCAGGGGGAATTTAGGCTAAATCACGGTATTCGAGCGCCATGAACACCTGCAAACGAGGCGATTCAATTCTGCTTTGTACGGTTTCAGGGCCCGAATCCGTGGCGGCAAACGCCTTATGTTGTCATTCATAGTGACAGGCTGGCCATGGCCTGTCATCCTGAGCGAAGCGAAGGATCCCTTCCAAACTTTGTGGGGTAGCGCTTTGAATAACAAGGGGATTCCTCGTCGTTCCGATTTTCGGGACGCCTCGGAATGACACCCCAACCCGATGTGTCATCCTGAGCGAAGCGAAGGATCCCATGTATTGTGTAAAGGATTCTTCACTTCGTCCCGCCCGGGCGGGACTCCGTTCAGAATGACATAAAGGTGAGACATAATAAAACAGGGAAAAGACAAAAATTTGTCCAAACAGCATAATTATTACGTGTATATTATGACCAATAAAAACAACACGGTTCTGTACACGGGCGTTTGTAATGATTTAATGCGCCGTGTGTGGGAGCACAAACACAAGGTTAATCCCCATTCCTTTACGGCGCGTTACAATGTTTGTAAACTGGTTTACTATGAATGGTTCAATGACATAAACCCCGCGATTGTACGTGAAAAGCAAATCAAAGGCTGGTTACGAGTAAAAAAAATAGCGTTAATTGAAAGCAAAAATTCAGAATGGAGGGATTTGTCAGAAGAGTGGGCGTAGCGCTCTACCTATCATCATGAGCGCAGCGAAGAATCCCCTCCAAGCACCAGGGCATTCTTCATCCCGTTAAAACGGGATGAAGAATGGCACTCAATTGGTAGTGAAGAATCCATTGAAAACTTAACCGGCAGAATTGAAAGCTCCATTCACCCGTTTTCCTTCAAGTAAACTTGTAGGCTGCATTTTTTCTTTAGTCTTTGCAAAAGATTTTGTAATTTAGGTATTCTAATTGGTGTAAATAAAGTACCATAAACAATTGAGGGGGTTATGGCCAAAGCATTAGTCGAATGTGTTCCGAATTTTTCCGAAGGTCGGAATATGGATGTGATTAAACAGATCACCAATGAAATCGAATCCGTTGAAGGTGTTAAGTTATTGGATGTGGACCCCGGGGCCGAGATGAATCGCACGGTCGTTACTTTTATCGGGCCGCCGGAAGGTGTGAAAGAAGCGGCTTTTCGGGCCATTAAAAAGGCCAGTGAATTAATCGACATGCGCAAACATCACGGCAGCCATCCGCGCATGGGTGCCACGGATGTCTGTCCTTTCGTTCCGGTAACGGGTATTTCGGAAGAAGAATGTGTAAAGCTTTCTAAGGAAGTGGCCAAACGCGTGGGTGAAGAATTGCATATCCCTGTGTATTTATACGAAAAATCGGCCACCCGTCCCGAGCGGCGTAATTTGGCCGTTATTCGGCAAGGGGAATACGAAGGTTTGGCCGAAAAATTGAAAGATCCCCAATGGAAGCCCGACTTCGGTCCGGCGGAATTTAATGCCAAAGCCGGTGCCACGGTTATCGGAGTGCGAGAGTTTTTAATCGCTTACAATATTAATTTGAATACCCGTGAAGCCAAATATGCCACGGATATTGCCTTTGAACTGCGCGAAAAAGGTCGTTCGGCACGTCGCGGAAATATTAAGCCTTTTTATTTTAAAGGGCAGGAAATTCTAAAATACAAACCGGGTGCCTATCCTTGCGGTAGTTGCGATTTTGTGGGTAAAACCATCGAAGAAACCGTAGCGCATTGTCAAAAAGAGCACGGCTACGATTTGCGCGAATTGTTGAAATTAAACGGCATCGATCCGGAGCATCCCGAGGGCAAATCCGTTAAAAAGCCGGGGAAATTCAAATATTGCAAAGCCATCGGTTGGTTTGTACCGGAATACGATCGGGCACAGATTTCCATCAATTTGACCAATTACAAAGTCACTTCCATGCACCATGTCATCGAAGAAACGCGCCGTCTGGCCGCCGAACGGGGGCTGGTTGTTACCGGAAGTGAAATCGTCGGTCTGGTACCGTATCCCGCCTTATTGGAAAGCGGTAAGTTCTATTTAAAGCGCCAATCGAAATCCACGGGAATTCCCATCAAAGATATTTTGGAAACAGCCGTGCAATCGCTGGGCTTGCGCGACGTGAGCGAATTTAAGATCGAGGAGCGGGTTTTAGGTTTGCCCGACGATTTGAACGCGCCATTGGTGCAGATGAAAGTTACGGATTTTATTGATGAAGTCTCGCGTGAATCTCCCGCACCGGGTGGCGGTTCCATTGCCGCTTTAGCCGGCAGTTTGGGAGCTTCCTTATCATCCATGGTTTCCAATTTAACGGCCAATAAGCGGGGCAGTGAACAGGTTGATGCCGTTTTGGAAGAAGCGGCTGAGAAAGCCCAACAGATTAAGTTCAAATTAGCCGCGGCCATCGATGAAGATACGCGCGCTTTTAATGCCTACATGGAAGCGCGGCGTCTGCCTTCCAAAACCCCCGAAGAAAAAAAGAAAAAATTCGAAGCCGAACAGGAAGGCTTGAAACAGGCGGTTGCGGTTCCTTTAAATACCGCCAGGCAAAGTTTGGAAGCATTAAAGGTAGCGCAGGTCGTTGTTAAATACGGCAACCCCAACTCCATTACCGATGTGGGCGTGGGGGCTCTGATGGCTTACAACGGAGTAAAAGGCGGAATTTTTAATGTTCTGATCAATCTCGGTCAAATTCAGGATGCGGATTTTGTAGATGAGATGCGCAAGACCTGTG
>CAZHIZ010000005.1:0-15050 GCA_964532875.1 uncultured Caldithrix sp.
CCCCAATATTCTTGTGGGGACTCTTTTATCCACGAGCTAAAGCTCGTGGCAATTCAGCGCGTGGCCATTCAGCTTATGGTGAATCAATCATTTTTTGGGGTAGATATGTCGAGTGTTCCCGATACAAGTCGGGGCACTCGGTAATCGGGCGGGATTAGGCCCAACACTTTCACTGTTTGATTATCTTTCAAAAGGGAAAAATGAAAATTTCCATGCTTCCATTCTCCTTGCGGAACAATTACCCCCACCAATAAGTACAACATTGCAAAATAGAAGATGAAAAAAACCGGTTTAAAGCATTTAAGATTTGCAAATCTCAATTAATATCTTTAAATTTATCATTTGTTTGGAAGTAAAGTGGGTCATGGAACCCACTTTTTTGTTATTTGGAGTTTACCATGGATCTGAAGGAAAAGATCGAATCTGTCGTTCGCCCGATTTGCGAAAACAACGGTTTCTATTTACTGGATGTTAAAGTTAAGGGGGATTTACGACATTTGATCATTCAGGTATTTGCGGATAATTTAAAAGGCATTACGGTGGACGATTGTGCTTTTCTTTCACGCAAAATTCAGGACGAGCTGGACATGGACGATGCCTTTACCATGAATTACCGATTGGATGTGTCCTCGCCCGGGCTCGATCATCCTTTGCGCTATGACTGGGAATTTAAGAAAAATCTGGGGCGTTCACTGGTAGTTAAATATATGACGGATGAGGAGAAGCTGTGGCGTGTAAGCGGCAAGCTGGTAAACTTCAATCCCGAATACATAGTTTTAGAAACAAAACGAGGAACTTTGGAGATTAAGCGTGATGACATTAAGCAAGCAAAAGTTAAATTGCAATGGTAAAAGGGGAGTGAGGCGCGTATGAATACCGAAATTATGGAAGCCATCACCCAGATCGCAAAAGACAAGCGAATTGACAAAGATAACCTACGCGATATCCTGGAGAATATTTTTTTGAATATGATCCAGAAAAAATTCGGTACCACCGAGAATTTCGATGTGATTGTAAATATCGATAAAGGTGATATTGAGATCTATCAGGAAAAAACGGTCGTGGAAAAAGTCGAAGACCCCGTGAGTGAAATCGATTTGGAATCGGCTAAGAAAATAGATCCCGATGCCGAAATCGGGGAAGAAATCGTGGAAGTGATCGATCCGCGCACTTTCGGTCGTCGGCTCATTGCTTCCGCCAAGCAAAATTTGGGGCAACGCATTCGCGATTTCGAGCGCGAAAGTGTGTTGGAAGAATATCGTAATCGCATCGGAGAAATCATCATAGGCGACATCCATCAGATTAACAGCAAAGGTATTTACATTAATCAAGATAAGACCGAAGTCTTTTTGCCGCGCAGTGAAAAAATCCCCAGTGAAATTTTGCGCCGCGGTCAAACCGTACGCTGTTTGATTAAGGAAGTTCGGGAAGACAAAAAGGGGCATACGCCGGAAATTATTGTGAGTCGCGCCGATAACCAATTTTTGGTGCGCTTGTTTGAGCTGGAAGTGCCGGAGATTTACGACGGAATCGTGGAGATCAAATCGGTCGCCCGCGATCCCGGTGAGCGTGCCAAAGTAGCGGTGGAGTCCATTGATCGGCGTATCGATGCCGTGGGTGCTTGCGTTGGCATGAAGGGTGTCCGCATCCAGGCCATCGTGCGGGAGCTGAATAATGAGAAAATCGACATCATCAATTATTCCAGCGAGCCGGAGATTTTTATCTCTCGTGCGTTAACCCCGGCCAAGCCGATCAAAGTTATTGTAAACGAAGAAGAAAAGATGGCCGTGGCCATTATTCGCGACGACGAAATTTCCTTAGCGATCGGTAAGGGCGGCCAGAATTTGCGTTTGGCCTCCAGATTGACTGGCTACCAGATTGAACCGCTGCGGGAATCGGAATACGAAAAAGAAACCACAGCCCCGGAAACCGTTTCCATTGAGGACATGGTGGGGATTTCGGAAGGCATACGCCGCAAGTTGATCGATGCGGATATTTTGTATGCGCATGAGATTTTAGAGCAAGGCAAAGAAAAATTAACCCAAATTTCGGGTATTGGTGAAAAGTCGGCGGATAAAATTTTGGAAATTGCCCGCCAATATGTGGAACCCGAAGAAGACGCTTTTGATGAAGAGAACGCAGCGGAAGCCGACGAAAGCTCGTCCGATGAAGCGCAAAACAAAGAAAACGAAGAATAAATGTAAGGTATTGATGCATATTCAATACTAAGATGGAGTGTAAATGGCTGCAGGGAAAAAGTACAAAATATTCAAAATCTGCAAAGAGTTGAATCTCGGGCACGATACGATCATCGAGTTTCTGGAAAAGCAGGGGATCAAGGTGTCCGGACCCAACGCTTCCGTGAGTGAAGACGTGTATATCGATATTCTCGATCGGTTCGCTCAAGATAAAGCGAAAGCGGAGCAGTTGAAGGCGCGCAGGCAAAAAGAAGCCGGAAAAGAAGAAGAGAAGGAACCGGCTAAAGAGGAAGCCGCGGAAGCTACGCAACCTTCTTATTTGGATGTTATTAAGCAATCGATTGAAGAAGGGGCGGAAGCGATTTCCAAGGGCGAAGGGGCCCCAAAAGTGAAAAAGGTCCCTCGCAAAAAATCGCCGTCTAAAAAGAAAGCGCCGGTAGAAGTGCCCTCAGCCGAAAAAGAGACCGCCAAAGAGACGGCGGCGGTGGAAGTCCCGGCCGAGATGCCTGCGGAACCGGTCGTTGAGGCCGAAGCGCCGCCCGTGTCTGCCGAAGAAACAGTGCAGGAAGCGGTAAAAACCGTTGCGGAAAAAGAATCCGTTAAAGCGGAAGTCAAAGAAGAAAAGAAAGAAAAAGAAGAGAAAAAGTCCAAAACCGCTGCCATTAAAAAGAGCGGTAAAAAGGGTCAAAAGGCGGAAGCCAAAAAGGGTGAACCGGAAGCCGGTTTGAGCGAAAAAGAACGCAAACGGCGCAAAGCCCTTGAGATGATCCGTAAGGAAAAGGGCGGGCGTAAGCGCGGTAAACACGTGGATTTGGCCTCAATCGGCGAAGACGGAGAGATCAGGCGGGGCGGTCGTCGCAAAAAGAAAAAGAAGAGAAATCAAGTGGATATGAAGGAAGTTCAGGAAACCTTGAAAAAGACCCTGGCTTCCATGGATACCAAAGGACGCAAGCCCAAGAAACAGAAGAAGGTTAAGGAAGAAACCGGCGAAGAAAGCGAAGAGAAAGTCATTCGTGTAGCCGAGTTTATTTCGGCCAACGAATTGGCTAACTTGCTGGATGTGCCGGTATCCGAAGTTATTATGAAGTGTCTGGATCTGGGCCTGGTGGTGACCATCAACCAGCGTCTGGATATCGATACCATTACCTTGATTGCCGAAGAATACGGGTACAAAGTCGAAGAGCAATTTGCCACCGAATTTGTCTCCGAAGAGGAAGAAGAAGAGGAAGAAAGCGATGGCAATCTCGTATCTCGGGCACCTATTGTAACCATTATGGGGCATGTCGATCACGGAAAAACTTCTTTGTTGGATTATTTACGCAAAAGTAATATTGCCGGACGCGAAGCAGGAGGGATTACCCAGCATATCGGTGCTTACGAACTGGAATACAACGGCAAGAAGATTACTTTTCTCGACACGCCTGGGCACGAGGCTTTTACCGCCATGCGGGCTCGCGGTGCACAGGTGACGGATATTGTTATTTTGGTCATTGCCGCCGACGATGCGGTGATGCCGCAGACCGATGAAGCCATCGATCACGCTAAAGCCGCCGGTGTGCGCATGGTGATTGCCATTAATAAAATAGACAAACCCGGTGCCAATCCCGAGCGCATCAAACAACAATTAGCCGAGCGCGATATTCTGGTGGAAGAGTGGGGCGGTACCTATCAAAGCGCCGAAATTTCGGCTAAGACGGGGCAGGGCATTCCCGAATTGCTGGAAAAGGTTTTGTTGGAAGCCGAAATGTTGGATTTAAAAGCCAATCCCAATAAACGGGCCAAAGGTGTGGTTATCGAATCCCGTTTGGACAAAGGCAAAGGGCCCATTGCCACGGTTCTGGTACAGGATGGTACGTTGCATGTGGGCGATCATTTTGTGGCCGGACATTTTTACGGTCGTGTGCGCGCTTTGTTTAATGAAAAAGGCGAGAAAATCAAAAGTGCCGGGCCCTCACAGCCGGCTCTTGTCCTGGGATTCGAAGGGGTGCCGCAAGCCGGTGACCGCTTTGTCGTAATGAAAGATGAAAAAGCAGCCCGCGATTTAAGCCTGAAACGGCAGCAATTACGGCGCGAACAGGAAATGAAACAGGTCAAAATGCTCACCTTGCAGCAACTTTCCGAACAAATCGCCCAGGGTGAAGTACATGATTTACCGGTAATCATCAAAGCCGACGTGGACGGTTCGGCCGAAGCTATTTCCGATGCGTTGATCAATTTGAATACCGATGAAGTAAAAATAAATGTGGTGCGCAAAGCCGTCGGGCCGATTACGGAATCGGATGTGTTGTTGGCTTCGGCGTCCGGCGCCGTGATTATCGGATTCAACGTGCGCGCCAATCTGAAGGCCAAGGAGTTGGCCGAGAAGGAAAATGTGGACATTCGCACTTACCGTGTCATTTACGATATTATCAACGATATTACCATGGCCATGGAAGGATTGCTCAAACCTACGTATGAAGAGACGGTTCTGGGCCAGGCCGAAGTGCGCGAGACATTTAAGATTTCTCGCGTGGGAACCGTGGCCGGTTGTTACGTTATCAACGGGAAAATTCCGCGGAATGCCAAAATACGCGTGGTACGGGACGATGTGGAAATTTACTCGGGTAAAATTTCGTCCTTAAAACGTTTCAAAGAAGACGTACGCGAAGTGGCCAGCGGATTCGAATGCGGTATTCAGATCGAAAATTTTAACGATTTGAAGGTAGGCGACATCATCGAGGCCTACGAATTGGTGGAAGTGAAACGCAAATTGGCGTAAACAAAAAACGCGCTTTTCGTGGGAGCAAAATGTGATCCGCCGGTAAACGGCTAAAATGAAACGGATTGAATGCCATGGCGGTTGCCTTGTTAACGATTGAAATATTGATTCCCAATAGCGGTTCTTTGAAAGACAAGCGTAGTATTCTCAAGCGCATCAAAGATCGGTCACGCAACAAGTTCAATATTTCCGTGGCCGAAGTGGACTTTCAGGAGAAATGGCAGCGCGCTAAACTGGCCTTTGCCACGGTTAGTAGCGATCATAAACGGGCCGAGGAAACACTGCAAAAGTTATTTGAAATGCTGGATTCCGACTACGGCTTTGAAATTGTACAATTTAAATTCGAGTTTATTTAATATGGCAGAAGGCAGAAGAGTAAAGCGATATAATGACCTGATCAAACGGGTCGTTAGCGAAGTGATCGAGTTCAAACTCAACGATCCCAATAAGGGTATGATTACCGTAACGCAGGTTAAGGTTTCGCCCGATTTGCGCATTGCTTCCATTTATTACACCGTTTTGGGCAACGAAAAGCAAAAAGCCAAAAGCAAGGAAGTGCTAAAGCGTTCCGCTTCGTTTATTCGCAATGAAATAAAACCGTTTATTACGGCGCGTTGGCTGCCGGAGTTGCGGTTTTTTTACGACGAACGATTGGATTATGCCCAACACATTAACGATTTGTTGAAATCGATTAAGCATGATTCCGATTCTGAAGAAGAATGAACCGTGGCCGGAGCCGTTTCCGGAAGACGGTTTTGTTGTTTTGATTGAAAAACCCGAAGGCTGGACCTCGTTTGATGTGGTCAATAAAATTCGGCGCAGCCTGCGCATTAAAAAGGTGGGGCATGCCGGAACGCTCGATCCGTTTGCCACGGGGCTTTTGATTGTCGGTGTGGGCAAAGGTACCAAGCAAATGGAACGTTTTTCCGGTCTGCAAAAACGTTACCTGGCCCAAATTCATCTGGGTGTGCAAACCGAAACCTACGATGTGACCGGTCGCATCGTGCAAGAACGGCCGGTGGGCTTTTTGGATGAAAACCGCGTACGGCAGGTGCTGGAATCGATGCTCGGGGAGCAAATGCAAATTCCGCCCATGTATTCGGCCAAAAAGGTGAACGGCGTACCGTTGTACAAGCTGGCGCGTAAAGGGCGCGTAGTGGAGCGCAAAGCGGTTCCCGTTACCATTTACGAAGCCCGATTATTGCGTTTTGAACCGCCTTTTGTGACCGTGGATTTGTTGGTTTCCAAGGGAACGTACATTCGATCTTTTGCGCACGATTTTGGGGAACGTTTGGGAACGGGCGGTCATTTAAAAACCTTGCAGCGCACGCAGATAGGCCCGTATCGGCTTGAGGAAAGCTTTGCAATTGAAATGTTTGTGGATTTGTGGAAGACAAAAGTAAACGGATGAAGATTTTTAGAGGAATACAGGAATTACAATCCGAAAAGCCTTGTGCCGTTACGGTAGGCACCTTCGACGGTATTCATCGCGGCCATCGTCTGATCATTGAAAAGCTGATTAAAGTGGCGCGCGATCGTGATTTGCATTCGGCTTTGTTAACATTCGATCCGCATCCGCGGCAGGTATTGTTGGGAGCGGACAAAGTGCGCCTTTTGACCACAACCGATGAAAAACTGCAGTTGTTACGCCAGTTTCCCTTAAATTGTGTGGGCGTTCTTAAATTCGACCGTCAGTTTGCCGCGCTCTCTTACCGGCAATTCGTGCGCGAGATTTTACTAAAACGGCTGAACATGCGTGTTTTGCTTATGGGATACGATCACGGTTTCGGCAAAGGTCGCCAGGGTACTTTCGAAAACTTACAAAGCTTGAGTCGGGAATGGGGCTTTGAACTCTATCGCGTGAATCCTTTAGCCGAGGGGCAGGAGATCATTAAAAGCTCGCGCATCCGGCAATTGCTGCAAGAAGGAGATATCGAAGAAGCCAATCGTTTGTTGGGGCATCGCTATTTTTTAAGCGGCAAGGTGATTAAAGGTCGATTGTTGGGAAAAGAAATTGACTTTCCCACGGCAAATTTGCAAGTTACGCATTCGGCCAAATTGATTCCGGCGGACGGGGTGTATGCGGTCGATGTGGAAGTGGACGGCCAAACATTCAAGGGCATGATGAATATCGGCTATCGCCCGACACTCAATCATTCCACGGAAAAAAGCATCGAAGTCCACATTCATCATTTCGATCGGGATATTTACGATCGGATTATTACCGTGTTTTTCAAAAAACGGTTACGTGACGAAATCAAATTTCCGAATTTGAAAGCATTAATCGAACAATTAAAAATAGACAGAGAACAAAGTCTGAAAATATAATGGAGGTTTTCAATGGCTTTAACTAAAGAAGACAAAAAAGCAATGGTAGCGAAATTCGGCGACAGCGAAACCGATACGGGTAAAGCGGAAGTGCAAATCGCACTTTTAACCGCCCGTATTAACTACCTTACGGATCATCTGCGCACGCACAAAAAAGATCATCATTCGCGCCGCGGTTTGCTCAAATTAGTCGGGCAAAGACGTCGGTTGTTGAAGTACTTGATCAAAACGGATATTACGCGCTATCGTAAGGTGATTAAGGAATTGGGTATCAGACGTTAACGATTTTGCTCCCTGGAGGGATGAATGTACATCAAAAAATCTATTGAACTGAGTGGCCGGACTCTGACCATTGAAACCGGCAAATTGGCCAAGCAGGCCCACGGGTCTGCCCTGGTACGTTACGGCGATACCATGGTATTGGTTACCGCGGTGGCTTCGGACGAACCCACCGAGCAACGGGATTTTATGCCGTTAACCGTCGAATATCGCGAAAAGATGTTTTCCGCCGGCAGGATACCGGGCGGTTTTATTAAACGCGAGGGGCGACCCAGCGAAAAGGAAATTTTGTCCGCACGATTAATCGATCGGCCTATTCGGCCCTTGTTCCCGGATGATTTTTTCTACGAAACGCAAATCATCGCTTCCGTTTTGTCGATGGACAAGGAAAACGATGCGGATGTTTTGGCCGGTTTGGGCGCTTCTACCGCCTTGATGCTTTCCGATATTCCTTTTAACGGGCCCATCGCCACGGTACGTGTGGCTAAAATCAATGAAGAATTCGTGATTAATCCAACCATCAAGCAGATCGAAGAATCCCAATTGGAATTGGTCGTAGCGGGATCGGAAGATTCCATCATGATGGTTGAAGGCGAGGCCAAGGAAGTACCGGAAAGCGATTTGCTGCAGGCCATTAACGAAGCGCACAAAGCCATTCGTTCTTTGGTCAAATTGCAGCAGGAAATGGCCGACGAGTTAAATATTCCCAAGCGGGAAATACCGCCGGTTGAATTACCCGAAGGCTTGGAAGAAAAAGTCCACGAACTGGGCGATGAACGGATTAAAGAAGCGGTTCGTATTCAAGAAAAAAGCGAACGCCGCAAAGCATTAAAAGCGATTAAAGAAGATATCGTAACACAGTTGGAAGAAGAATTTCCCGAAAGTGCTTCGTTGATCGGCCGTATTTTGCACGACATGGAAAAAGATGTCATGCGCCAGATGATCATCAACGAAAAAGTGCGCCTGGACGGCCGCGGTTTGCGGGATATTCGTCCCATTAGTTGCGAGGTGGATTTATTGCCGCGTACACACGGTTCCGCTTTGTTTACCCGCGGGCAAACCCAGGCTCTTGGCGTAGTAACTTTGGGCACCAAGTCCGACGAGCAGATCGTGGAAGCACTCGAAGGCGAATCCAGCAAACGCTATTTGTTGCATTACAATTTTCCGCCTTTTTGTACCGGTGAAGCAAAACCCATTCGCGGAGTTAGCCGTCGGGAGATCGGACACGGCAATTTGGCCGAACGGGCTTTGAAACCCGTTATTCCGCCTGCCGAAAAGTTCCCTTACACCATCCGCGTGGTTTCGGAAATTTTGGAATCCAACGGTTCATCGTCCATGGCTACGGTTTGTGCCGGTTCCATGGCTTTAATGGCTGCGGGCGTACCGGTTAAAAGCGCCGTGGCGGGGATTGCCATGGGGCTGATTAAAGAAGGCGACCAAATCGCCATTCTGTCCGATATTCTGGGCGACGAGGATCATCTCGGCGATATGGACTTTAAAGTGGCCGGTACCGAAAAAGGCATTACCGCCGTACAAATGGACATCAAGATCGATGGTATTTCCGAGGAAATCATGGCCTCGGCTCTGGAGCAGGCCCGCGAAGGACGGCAGCACATCATGCAAAAAATGAACGAAGCTATCGATAAGCCGCGTCCTGAGATCAGTAAATGGGCCCCGAAGATCATCGAGGTGCAAATTCCTGTGGACAAAATCGGCCTGATTATCGGACCGGGCGGTAAAACCATTCGCGGCATCATCGAAAAAGCGGCCGATGAATTGGATATTAATATCGACGAAACCGGTAAGGTAACGATTGCCTCTCCGGATACCGAAGTAGCACTCAAAGCTAAAAAGCTGATCGAATCGATGGTGGAAGAACCGGTGGTCGGTAAGGTTTATCACGGTGTGGTAAAGAGCGTTAAAGATTTCGGAGCCTTTGTGGAATTCCTGCCGGGACGCGAAGGCATGGTACACATTTCGGAACTGGATACCGAGCGCACCCATCGCGTTTCGGATGTGGTTAAGGAAGGTGACGAAATCGATGTGGTGGTCTTACGTGTGGAACCGAACGGGAAAGTAGCTTTGAGTCGTAAAGCCTACTTACGCCGCAAAATGAAACAACATAAACCTCCGTATAAAAAGAAATATTGATTTCCGCTATTCATGAATCAGAACATACGGAAAACCGTTCTTTCTAACGGGCTCGTCGTAGTAAGCGAAACCATTACTACGGCGCGCTCCGTTTCTATTGGGGTATGGGTAAAAACCGGTTCCCGTTACGAACATAAAAAGAATAACGGAGTCGCTCATTTTATCGAGCATCTGGTTTTTAAAGGAACCCGCAAACGGAGTGCGTTGCAAATAGCCCGTTCGCTGGAAGACCTGGGCGGAAATTTAAATGCCTACACCAGTAAAGAGCTGACTCATTTTTACGCCACAGCCCTGGATAACCATTTGGCCACATGTGTCAATGTACTGGCCGATCTGGTTTGCAATCCCTTGTTCCGGGAAAAGGATGTCGAAAAAGAAAAGCAGGTAGTGATCGAAGAGATCAATGCCGTAAAAGACAGCCCGGAAGAGTACATTTACGATGTCTTTCAGGAAAAGTTATTTCCCGATCATCCTTTGGGGTATCCCATTTTGGGCAGTCCGCAATCGCTTGCCGCATTAACACGCCATGCCGTTTGGGAATTTTGGAAAAGCTATTATGCGCCTCAAAATATGATTGTTTCCGCTGCGGGAAATTTGCAGCACGAAACATTAGTACGCCTGGTGGAAAAGCATTTTGGCTGTGCAAACACATTGCACTTGCGCCGCCTGCACAAACCGAAGCCTGCTTACGGAGTGCAGGCAGAAATTTCCGAAACTTTTAATCAAACGCATATTTTGGTGGGAATCGATAGTGTGCCCTATGCCGCGGCGCAACGTTACGAGATGGCCGCTTTGAATGCCTATTTGGGCGGTGGTATGAGCTCCCGTTTGTTCCAGGTTTTACGAGAACAACACGGATTGGCTTATACCGTTTATTCCGCTGCCGATTTTTTTAAAGACACGGGTATCTT
This sequence comes from uncultured Caldithrix sp., assembly GCA_964532875.1. Classification (GTDB taxonomy): domain Bacteria; phylum Calditrichota; class Calditrichia; order Calditrichales; family Calditrichaceae; genus Caldithrix. The sequence continues at coordinate 10,626 of CAZHIZ010000005.1, forward strand.
TAGTGTGTACGTAGCAACGGATGAACGTAACCGTAAAAAAACTCTGGACTTATTATTTAAGGAAATCAGGAAAGTAACCGAGAATCCCATTCGGGAAAGCGACATGAAACGCATTCGGGAGCAACTGAAAGGTAGCTTGCTGCTGGGGCTGGAGAATGTTTCCCATCGTATGGCCCGATTGGCCAAAAACGAAATCTATTTCGGTCGGCAAATTTCCATTGACGAGACCATCCGGCGCGTGCAGCAATTAAATCCCCAAAAACTCTTGGAATTGGCCGAAAATATTTTTAAAATGGAGAAGTTTAACATAATTCAAATGAGATCAGATGCTTAATGTCGGAATCGTAAAAGAGATAAAGCCTTACGAAGGCCGCGTGATGCTAACTCCGGAAGGCGTCGGCGTTTTGGTACGCAACGGGGTAACGGTTTATGTGGAACAAAGCGTGGGCGTTAAGGCCGGATTCCCCGATTTACAATACGAACGGGCCGGGGGCATTCTGTTGCCCACCATGGAAAAGGTATTTGAAAAAGCCCAGCTTATTATTCAGGTGCAACCGCCGCATCCCATCCAATTTGAACTGCTTACCGAAGAGCATATTTTGCTTTCTTTCATGAATTTAACCCATCAGGCTGATCGGATTCTGAACCTGTTGGCCACAAAAAGTACCTTCATCGCTGCGGAACTTCTTCAGGACGAACAGGGCCGATATCCCGTTTTGAGTGGTGTCAGTGAAATTGCCGGACGTATGTCCATCTTTTTGTCGGCCATGTTGCTAACCCCGCCGGAGGGGGGCAAGGGAATTTTATTGACCGCGACGGAAGTCACCAAACCGGCAACAATCACTATTCTGGGCGCCGGTACTGTGGGGCGCGCCGCCTGTAAAACCGCCACCGATATGGGCGTGCATGTAAACGTAATTACTTTAAAGCCCGAAAAATTGGCTTCTTTAAAAAAAGAATTGGCTCCGGCCACGGTACACACTTTTTCCGAAGAGCTGCTGGAAAAACTATTGCCTCAGACTGATGTGTTCATCGTTGCCGTTCATTCGCTTAAAAAAGAGTTCGATGTAAAAATAACCCGCAAGCAGATTCAATTGATGGAACAGGGTAGTGTACTGATTGATGTTTCCGTAGCCCTGTCCAGTATTGTGGAAACTTCCCACTCGACGAATCACGACCAGCCGTCTTTTATCGTGGACGGGGTTGTGCACTATTGTGTGCCCAATATGGCCGCCCTGGTGCCTAAAACCGCCAGCCGTGTTTTAACCAAAAAATTAATTCCCTATGTTAAATTGCTGGCGCTTAAAGGATTGAAAGAGGCTCTTTTGGAAGAACCCGGTTTGATTCCCGCCGTGGGCATTTACAAGGGGAAAATTACCAATCGTATGGTAGCCGATTATCATGCGCAGGATTTCTACAATATTTTTGAACTTTTAGAGATGAATCTTTAGACAATGGATCCTTTCCCGGACATTCCCGTTATCAATTACCACAAAATAAGCGATCGGGCCGATGTGGGCATCACCAGTCGCAAGCCCGATGATTTTTACCATGATCTTTTGCTTTTCCACCAATTGGGCTTTCGTACGGTTACGTTTAAGGATGTGGCTCTGGGAAAGCCTTTGCCGGAGAAGCCTCTCATTCTCACTTTTGACGACGGCTATCGTTCCGTGCTGGAAAACGCCTATCCGGCCATGCAATCCTTTGGCTTTACGGGGGTGATTTTTATTCCCACCGCCTATATGGGTAAAAATAACGATTGGGATGTGCAGTTCGGCGGCAATCGTTTTAAGCACCTTGGCGAAGATGATCTGCGCTTATTGAACCGGGCCGGATTCGAAATCGGTTCGCACGGGCACAGGCACCGCGCATTGACTGCTTTAGCACCAAAGCAAGCCGAAGAAGAGTTGCGGGTGAGTAAGGAACGGCTTGAGACGGTTTTGGGTGAGAAGGTGTATTCCGTCAGTTACCCTTTCGGGCGTTTTAACAGGGCCCTGTTGCAGGCCGCGCAAAATTGCGGTTATCGCTTCGGTGTGGTTTCGGTTTTATTACGTGCTCCGTTTTGGGAAAACGGACTGGGACGATTGGCTGTTCGGCGGCTTAATATCTATCGCATGGATTCTTCCAAAGCCATCGAGCAAAAACTGAAAAAGGGTTTCCGTTGTACTTTGGCCTATCGGGATTGGCTGATTCAGAAGGGCAGCTCGGCTACGATTCTGTGGCAAAAATGGTTCAGGAAGTCGTAGGCGTTTTTACTTTAAGTTCCTGCACTTGTTTCCCTTTATTTGTTTTAGCCAACCATTTTTCCAGAATAGCGTACAAATCGTCGGGTTTAATGGGTTTGGAAATGTAGTCGTCCATGCCGGCCAATAAGCATTTTTCGCGATCTCCCTTCATGGCGTGGGCTGTCATGGCAATAATGGGAATATGTTCTTTGGGGCTTAATTTGGCCCGTAGTTTTTGTGTGGCTTCGTATCCGTCCATCACCGGCATTTGCACATCCATCAAAATAATATCGTAATGTTGGCGTAAGGCCGCCTTGACGGCCTCTTTTCCGTTGTTGACCACATCCACCGAATAGTTTTTCTTTTGCAATATTTTACGCGCCACCTTTTGATTGATCAGATTGTCTTCCGCCAAAAGGATACGCACCCCGTTGCGAATTTGTTCTTCAATCACATGGGCTGTAATCAGTTCGGGTTCTTCATTCCCGGGACCGGCTGCCAAAGAGCTTTGTTCTTTTTTCATCTGCAATACGTTGATGATCGTATTGAATAAGTGCGATTGTTTTACGGGCTTCACCAAATAGGCTTTGCAACCCAACTGCTTTAAATATTGCGCGTCGCCGCGTTGCCCCAAGGATGTTAAGATAATAATATTGGACTCATTGATCTCAGGATCATTTAAAATGCGTTTGGCCGTTTCTTCACCGTCCATTTCCGGCATTTGCATATCCAGCAAAACAATGGGAAAGGGATCGTTTTTGCGCACGGCATCCTTTAATTTGCCGATAGCATCCTTTCCGTTGGAACATTCTTCGGGACGAAACCCCCAATTGGTTAAAATTTGATTGAGTATGAAGCGGTTGGTTTTATTGTCGTCCACAATTAAAATATGCAAATCTTCTATTTCACTGATGTCCAAGACCTTTGGTTTGCGTTTATTTTTCGAGGGCTTTAGAATGGCGTTGAAGTAGAAGGTGCTGCCTTTGCCTTCTTCGCTTTCCACCCAAAGATTACCACCCATCATTTTGGCCAATTTGCGCGAAATGGAAAGGCCCAGGCCCGTTCCGCCGTACTTGCGTGTCGTGGAGCCGTCGGCCTGAGTGAATTCCCGGAAAATCAGTTCTTGTTTATCTTTAGGGATGCCTATTCCCGTATCGCGTACGGAAAAGAGTAAATCTACCTGATCATCGGAAATGGAATTCAAATTTACCTGCAGGACAATTTCTCCTTCATGAGTAAATTTTAGGGCATTGCCCACCAAATTGGTAATAATTTGCCGTAAGCGGCCCGGATCGCCGAATACATTGCTGGGAATTTCGGGATCGATAAAAACGGCCAGCTCCAGATCTTTTTCGTAGGCTTTGGCGGCCAATCCTTCTATCGTTGTTTCCACCATGGTGCGCAAATCGAATTCTTCTTCGCTCAAATCCAGTTTACCGGCTTCGATTTTGGAAAAATCCAGAATGTCGTTAATTAAGGCCAAAAGCCCGTAAGCGCTTTCTTTAATAGTGGTTAAAAAATCGCGTTGTTCTTCGTTCAGTTCGGTACCCAGGGTTAATTCGGTCAGGCCGATGACGGCGTTCATCGGTGTACGAATTTCATGGCTCATATTGGCTAAAAATTCGCTTTTAAATTGATTGGCTCGTTCGGCCAATTCGCGCATTTTGCGTTCTTCTTCGATGAGACGCACATTTTCGATGGCAATGGCGGCCTGACGGGCGGCAATGGAAAACAGGTGAAATTCGTTGACGGAGAAGCGATTGATGCCTTGTTTTAATAAGACCAGCACCCCAACGGGTTTGTTGTTGACAATGAGCGGTGCTCCCATCAGCGATTCGTCCACAGGAACTTCGCCCGGCAAGTAGTAAACATCGGGATGTGTGCGCACGTTACGGCACAATAACGGGCGCTGTGTGCGATAAATGCGCCCGATGATTCCTTTGTTAACCGAAATGGGCTCATTGGAAATGTACTCGTTTTTTTGATAGCTGGAATGCGATTGGATGGGCACCAGAAATTCGCCTTTTTCATCCACATGGTAAATTTGGTACACGTCGTAATCGAACAATTTGTGCAAACCGTCGGCGATGGCCGTACCGATTTCGTCAAAGGATTTACTCAGGTACAGTTTTTCGGTTAAATGATTGATGGCGGTAAAATATTTACGCCATTTGCTATCGCTTTTGGGCTCCACGGCAAA
>CAZHIZ010000005.1:15150-18649 GCA_964532875.1 uncultured Caldithrix sp.
CGTATTAAATGAGGATGCGTAATGAAAACCGTCTCGGCTTCGGGCGGTAAAGTTTTGAGGAAACGGCGAAACAACAATGATGACAAAGCGATTTCTTCTTTACTTTGACGATGAGTCATGAATACCCTCGATTTTTTTTATTGATAGGTTTGCTTTACTTCCCTGTATTTGATTAAATTCGATTCATATCGACCATATTATCGTAAGTTTCATCGATTTCTTGAAGATAAGTGACAGAAAAACAAACAATATCTATTAGCGAACGGGGAAAGGGAGAAGAAGATGAAAATAGGATGTCATGTTTCGATAGCCGGTAAAATCTGGCAGTGTTTCGAACGCGCCGAAGCGGTGGGTGCCGAAGTGTTGCAAATTTTTACCCAAAATCAGCGCCAATGGAAATCCGTGCAATATGCTCGGGAAGATATTGAGCAGTTCCGCCGTTTGCGCCGTGAAGGGCCTTACCGGGATGTGCCGCTCATAGCCCATGCTTCGTATTTGATTAACCTGTGCGCCGATAATGCGGAAAAGTTGCAGCGCTCACGGGCCGCTTTTACGGACGAATTGAAACGGTGTGACGCCTTAGGAATCGATTATCTGGTCATTCATCCGGGAAGCCACGGGGGAAAGGGTGAAGAATGGGGAATTGCGACGGTGGCGGAAACTTTAAATCTGGTCATGAATGCCTATTCGCCCAGGGTGCAAATCTTATTGGAAACTACGGCCGGCCAGGGGAATAATTTGGGCTATCGATTCGAGCAGTTACAGGCCATCATCGAGCAAACCGAACGGAAAGACCGTCTGGCGGTTTGCGTGGATACCTGCCACATTTTTGCCGCCGGTTACGACTTGCAAGACGAGGCTGCCGTAGATGAAACACTGCGTAGGTTTGACGAGATTTTGGGACTGCAACAATTAAAAGTGTGGCACTTTAACGACTCGCTGAAAGAAAAAGGCAGTCGGAAAGACCGGCATGCGCCCATTGGCCAGGGGCAAATCGGTTTGCGGGCCTTTGCCTATTTAATGAACCACCCCTCGTTTTTGCATCATCCGGCCGTTTTGGAAATCCCCGGCGGTGAAGAACAATTTAAGCAGGATATTGCCCGCTTAAAGGCGGTGCGTCAATCATTGTAAAAAGACAATTATCCTTTATTTTTGGTATTCCAGATGTTTGACCATGGATTCGATTTGCTGGCGTAATTCGCGATTTTCGCGCATTAGTTTTTCGATGGTATTGATGCCGTGAATAACCGTGGAATGGTCGCGCCCGCCGAAGTGCAAACCGATGGTAATGAGCGAATGGTTGGTTAAGCGCTTGGCCAGATACATGGCGATTTGGCGTGCCCGCACAATGTCTTTCTTGCGGGTTTTGGCGCGCAAATGGTCGGATGATACCTGAAATACGCCGGCCGTGTATTCCACGATGTCCTCAATGGTCAGCATGCGTTTGTCGGGCCTGGCGATTTCACTAACAATTTTACGGGCCAAATCCAGCGTGGGTTCGGCCGCGGTAAAAGTTACCTGAGCCATGATTTTGGTGAGAGCACCTTCCAGTTCGCGCACATTTTCCACTAAATTGGCGGCCAAATATTCCAACACGTCTCCGGGAATATCCAGCTCGCTCTCATCGCACTTTTTGCGCAAAATAGCCAGACGCGTTTCAAAGTCCGGCGGCTGAATATCTACAATTAATCCCCATTTAAAACGAGAGATCAATCGTTCTTCCAACGCCTCTAATTCGTTAATCGGCCGATCGGAAGTCAGTACGATTTGTTTACCGTTTTGGTGCAAATCGTTAAAGGTGTGAAAAAATTCTTCTTGGGTTTTCCCTTTATTGGAAAAGAAGTGGATGTCATCCAACAGCAAAATGTCACATGAACGATAGTAAGCGGAAAATTCGGAAATACGGTTTTGCTGAATGGCATTGATGAAGTGCGAGGTAAACGTTTCGCTGGAAGTGTAGAACACTTTGAGCGGCGGATATTGCATTAAGGCGTAATTGCCGATGGCCTGAATGAGATGGGTTTTACCCAAACCCGTTCCCCCGTAAATGATTAAAGGATTGTAATTGGTGCGCCCGGGGGAATTAGCCACGGCACGGGCAGCGGCATAAGCAAAATTATTGCCGTCGCCGACCACAAAATTATCGAAAGTGTAGCGTTCGTTGATGCGCGTGTAAAAGGGCGAATGCACCTTCGCTTGCTGCGCATCCAAAGGATGAATGTTGCTATTGTTCGCCGGTCGTAAATCGGAAACGGAATAGGGTGATTCGGGCAGGGCCTTATTTTTGATATGATATTTGATTTTGCGCGGTTCACCTAAAACCTGCACGATGCTGCTGTTTAAAATTTTAGCGTAATGATTGTCGATCCATTCGCAAAAAAAACGATTGGGCACCCGTAATTCAATGGTTTTGTCGTCCAAATGAACCAGCTCGATTGGAGCAAACCAAGTATTAAAACTGCGAATATTAATGTATTCTTTTAGGACATTCTGAATGTTTTTCCAGACGGAGTCCGAGGCAATGCGTTCCTGTGCTAATTCTGATCCCATTTGATATTCCTGTCTCGAGTTATCCACAATTTTACATATTTAATTTAATGAAAATATTAGTGTTAAATCATTTTACGCCGTACAACGGCTTTTTATGAAAATCACGCTAATTTGTTTTAAATTAATGGGTTATGCTGTTGTTGTTCCCGCCATGGTGGCACGGATTGCATTTTGTGTAAAATGCGATTGTTAATTATTATGAGTTTTCCACAAGTTATCCACAACGGATAACCGTCTCAATTACATTTTAATATTTTGCTAATAAAAATCAAGTAAACAAGGGGAATTTTTTTACATAAATTTTCATCTTTTGCCATAAGTGAAGAAAAAATAAAGAAAAAATTTTTTTCAGTTTTTTTGCGCAAAACCATCATCTAAGTTGATCCTGTCGGATGGACGGAGAAAAGCGTGTGAAATTTCTTTGTAAACGGATGTTTCACGAAAAACATGGCGCCGGTATGCTGTGCGATTTAGTCCAGAACTTCCTGAATGGTCTTTAATAATTTGGCGGGATCGAAGGGTTTGGTCAGAGTCGCTTTTACACCCAGGCGTTTGGCAATATTTAAATAGCTGTTGGCATCCAATTGGCCGCCGCCGGACATGGCGATTATTTTGGCCTGAGGCAATTTCTTGCGAATATCCATGATGGTTTCGATTCCTTCCTTATCCGGCATGATGATATCGGTGATAATCAAGTCCACTTTTTCCCGATCCAGGATTTCCAGTGCTTTGTTACCGTTATCGGCCAAAACAACTTCGAAATCGTGAGGCGTTAAAATTTCGTAAATTAGTTCACGGATAAGGTCGTCATCGTCGACTACTAAAATTTTTCTCATATTATTTCCAATATTTCTCTTAGTCTATTTTACAAATTATTTAAAAAATTATCAAAATAAATTTCTCAATAGTTGACAATTCCTTAGATTGCTCCTGAATTGAATACAACTTT